>JBFWJM010000004.1:0-27490 GCA_050253205.1 Desulfovibrionaceae bacterium | reverse complement strand
ACGCGGCCCTGCAGGCCCGGGCGGGCGGCGGCGAGGTCTTCAAGCACCGTGCGTACCAACTCCACGAGGTCCACCCGCTCCCGGGAGGCCTCCAGGCTGCCGATGCGCGAAAGGTGCAGCAGGTCGTTCAGCAGGGCGATCATGTGGTCCACGGCGTTGTCGATGCGCGCGAGGTCCTTGGAAACGGCCTCGCGGTCGTCGTGGGAAAAATCCTCGGCCAGCAGCCCGGTGAATCCCTTGATGGTGGTCAGCGGGGTCTTGAGGTCGTGGGAGGCCGTGTAGAGGAAGCGCTCCAACTCCAGGTTCTTGCGCTCCAGCTCACCGATGAGCTGCTCGCGCTCGGCCTGGGCGCGCAGCCGCTGCGTGACGTCGCGCACCATGCACACCCGGTAGCGCGCCCCGGCAAAGGCGTGCTCCCAGGGCGAGACCTCCACCTCCACGGGCGGGTCGTCCCGCCTCTGCAACCGGGAGAGGAACGGGGCCCCGGCGGAATCGGGAAAGGGATCGAAGAGTTCCCCGAGCCGCCGGGCCAGGAGGTGCTCCTTGGGCCAGCCCGTGAGCCTGGCGGCGGTGGCGTTGGCATCGGCTATGCGCCCGGTGTGCGCGTCGGCCACGAATATGGCGTCCGAGGCCTGGTCGAGCACCTGGCGGAAGCGCTCCAGCTCGGTCATGCGGCGTTGCAGCTCGGGGTAGTAGCTCTTCTTGATGGAGCGTTCCCCCAGGCCGATGAGCCGTTGCCGCAGTTGGTCCCTGTCCGATGCCACGTGCGCTCCGGGGGTTACTGGAAGCGGGGGTAGAACTGCGCGGGAATGTCGTAGGTGTTGATGCGGATGCTCTCTCGGCCGTCGCGGGTGGAAAGCTCCCAGATGTAGGGGCCCTGCTGGGTGGCGTCGATGATGTCGCCGATGCGCACGGGCAGCCCCAGGGACTGGAGCTTGCCCGAGCGGCGCACCCGGGCCGTGAACGACCGGGCCAGGGCCTCCTGGCGCAGGGGCTGCGCGGGCACGATGTCGGTCCAGTTCACCATGGCCTGGGCGCGCATGTATTCCTGGACCTCGTCCGCCCCCGCCCCTGCCGGGGCCAGGGCGGCCAGCAGCAGCAGCGGCAGGAAGGCGAGGGCCGAGCGCGATGCGCGGCGGGAGGATTGGCGGTGGTGGGTCATGCGCTGTGCTCCTTGTAATCCTGGCTTCGGCAGGGGCGGGGCGGCCGTTGCCTGGTTATGGTCCGTGGGTCGGGGAGCCTGTATAGGTGCCGCCGCCAGTGTTGTTTTCCGTGGAGGTCATGGTGGCGGTCTGGGTGTTGCCCCCGCCGCCTTCCACGTTCACCGAGGTGGGCCTGCCGCCGCCCGCAAAGCCCGTGAAGGCGCTGCGGAAGGAGTTGGGCACGGAAGACGTCTTGGAGAAACCGGCCTTCTTCATGCGGTCGCGGTCTTCCTTGGTTAGGGCACGGGGCTCGCCCGCGCCGCGTTCGCCGTCCACGTCCACGGCCTGGCCGCGCTCCAGGGTCACGGTCCTGCCGAGCCTGTCGGCGAAGGTCATGACGTTGCTCACCGAGCCGTCCACGTGGGCCACCGTCTGGCCCCGCACCCGGGGCGCGACCCCCAGGCTCCACGCGCCGGGCGCGGCCAGGGCCTCGCCCAGGCCCCGGGCAAAGGCCTCGGGGTTGGAGAGTTCCGCCACGGCCGTTCCCTCGGTGCCTCGTATGCCGATGGTGCCGAGCGGGGTCTCGATGTTGAAGGCTTCCTTGTTCCCGCGAACGACCTGGCCCGTGAGAAAGCGCAGCCCGCCCGCGATCATGTTCATGTCCACCCGGCCTTCCTCGCTGCTGCCGACCTCGTAGGCGAAGTCGCGCAGCTCCAGCATGCTGTCGCCCTCCAGCGCGAGCACGGTGCCGTCCGCGAGCATCACTTGCAAGAACGCATCCTGCCCGGTGACGAGCATGTCCTTTGCGTAGAGCGGGTCATTGAGCAGCAGCTCGCGCTTTACTCCCTCGGCCACGGCCGCCACGATGCCGCTGTACGTCTGCACGCGGCCGATGAGCTCGTCGTCGGCCTGCGCCTGTTGCGCTGCGAGGATCAGCAGCAGCAACAAGACGCCACACAGTCTTTTGAGATGCATGACACTCCCCTCCTGAACTGGCACGCATTCTAACATCGCCCCTGGAAAAGGCAACCATGCATGGGGCTGCGCGGTATGGTTTTATGGAGTGGTGCTGAAGTGTTGCTGCATCAGCGTTAAAGACCCCGCAGGCGCGGTGCCTTCTTCTCGGGAGCGGAAAGGCCTCCGCCGGGGGCGTGAGCCCCCGGCGGAGACGGGATCAGTGCGAGTGGCCGGAGCTGGAGTTTTCCGTGTCGTGGGAAGTGGAGCCGCCGACGTCGACGGTGTTGGCCGAGGGCCTGCCCCCGCCCGAATAGCCGCCGAACGCGCTGCGGTAGGGCGTGGGCGCGGGTGCATGGGTGGAGAAGTCCATGTCCTTCACGACCTGGCGGTCCGCCGGGGTGAGGCCGCGCGGCTCGCCCGCGCCGCTCTCGCGGCTGACGTCAACGGCCTGCCCCCGGGCCAGGTCGACGCGCTTGCCGAACTTGTCGCTGAAGGTCATGACCTTTTCCACGGAGCCGTCCACATGTGCCACGGACTGGCTGCGGACGTCCGGCCGGACCCCCAGGCTCCAGCCGCTCCCCGGAGCGGCGATGCCCGCGTTCAGGCTCGCGGCGAAGTCCGCCTGGTTCGAAAGCGTGGTGCTGGCCGTTCCTTCCGTGCCTCGTATGCCGATGAGCCCCAGCGGGGTTTCCACGTTGAAGGCCTGGTCGTTGTAGCGGACGATCTGGCCCGTGAGAAAGTGCAGCCCGCCCACGATCATGTTCAGGTCCACCTTGCCGTTTTCCGCGTTGCCGGGCTGGTAGGCGAAGTCGCGCAGCTCCAGCATGCTCTGCGCGTCCATGGCCAGCACGGTGCCGTCTGCGAGCATCAGTTGCACCCGGCTCTCGGCCCCGGTGACCAGGGTTTCGCTTGCGTAGACCGGGCTGTCCGTGGCCAGGGGGCGCTTCGTCTCCCCCAGGACGGCCACGACGGCCCCCTGGCAGGTCTGCACCTGGCCCACCTTCGGCTGATCCGCAAGGGCAGTTTGCGCAAGCAGCGCCGCAAACAGCAGCAAATTGAAAATCACTCGGTATTTCATACTCCCCTCCTGTTTTCGTGTTCTCTAGCATGCAGGGGGAAAAAGGGGAACTGGATGCGCCGGGGCATCCAGTGCGCGGTTTTCGTCGTGGATTGACTTAAGTCATACCGCCATTCGCCCTGCCCGCTACAAGAAGGGGGCGTTACGGCGAAAACCAAACAAGGAGATTCAGATGTTTTGTTATCAATGCGAGCAGGCGGCCAAAGGCACCGGATGCACCAAGGTCGGGGTGTGCGGCAAGAGCGGCGATGTGGCCGGGATGCAGGACCTGCTGCTCTACGCAGTGAAGGGCCTCTCCCAGGTGGCGCTTGCCGCGCGGGAGAAGGGCGTGGTGGACGAAGCCGTGGATGCCTTCGTGATGCAGGGTGTGTTCTCCACCCTGACCAACGTGAACTTCGACGCCGAGCGCTTCGCGGTGCTGGTGCGGCGCTGCGTGGAGCTGCGCGAGGGCCTGAAGCGCGCCGCCGGGGTCGTGGTTTCCGGCCCGGCCGCGAATCTTTCCCTGGCCACGGACCTGGCGGGCATGATCACCCAGGCGGCCCTCGTGGGCATCGAGGCCGACCCCGAGGCCGACCCGGACATCAAGTCCCTCAAGCAGACCGTGGTCTACGGCATCAAGGGCGTTGCCGCCTACGCCGACCACGCGCACATCCTCGGGCAGAGCGACCCCGAGCTGGCCAGGGGGGTCCACGCGGCCCTGGCCGCCACCCTGCGCCAGGACATGAACCTGGGAGCCTGGGTGGAGCAGGCGCTGGAGGTCGGCCGGCTGAACATCCGGGCCATGGAACTGCTCGACGCGGGCAATACCGGAACCTACGGCCACCCCGTGCCCACGCCGGTGCCCCTGGGCCACAAGGCGGGCAAGGCCATCCTCGTCTCCGGCCACGACCTCAAGGACCTGGCCACCCTGTTGGAGCAGACCGCAGGCACAGGCATCAACGTCTACACGCACGGCGAGATGCTGCCCTGCCACGGCTACCCCGAGCTCAAGAAGCACCCGCACTTCTTCGGCCACTACGGCACGGCCTGGCAGAACCAGCAGCGCGAGTTCGCGGAGTTCCCCGGGGCCATCCTCATGACCACCAACTGCATCCAGAAGCCCGGGGCCTACCAGGAGAACATCTTCACCACCGGGCTGGTGGGCTGGCCCGGCGTGGTTCACGTGCAGAACGGAGACTTCGCCCCGGTCATCGAGAAGGCGCTGGCCATGGACGGCTTCGCCGCCGCCGAGGACAAGGGCTCCGTGCTCGTGGGCTTCGGCCGCAACGCCGTGCTCGGCGTGGCCGACAAGGTCATCGACGCGGTGAAGGCCGGGGACATCCGCCACTTCTTCCTGGTGGGCGGGTGCGACGGGGCCAAGGCCGGGCGCAACTACTACACCGAATTCGTGGAAAAGGCCCCCAAGGACACCGTGGTGCTGACCCTGGCCTGCGGCAAGTTCCGTTTCTTCGACAAGCAGCTCGGCGACATCGGCGGCATCCCCCGGCTGCTGGACGTGGGCCAGTGCAACGACGCCTACTCCGCCGTGAAGATCGCCATGGCCCTGGCCGAGGCCTTCGACTGCGGGATCAACGAGTTGCCGCTCTCCCTGGTGCTCTCGTGGTACGAGCAGAAGGCCGTGGCCATCCTGCTCTCCCTGCTGGCGCTCGGGGTCAAGGGCATCCGCCTGGGGCCCACGCTCCCCGCGTTCCTGACGCCCAACGTCCTCTCCTTCCTGGTGGAGAACTACGACATCAAGCCCATCACCACCCCGGACGAGGACCTCAAGGCCATTCTTGGTTGAAAACTGTAGCAGTGAACTGGATGAAGGGGAGCTTCGGCTCCCCTTTTTGTGCCCTGTTTTATTGAACGAATTCATGATCAAGGATATGACGCGCGTGACGCGCGAGGGGGTTGACACTCGGGGGGTGGATGGATAAAAGAGTCTTGATAGGAATGATTCCTAATAAAAACTATCAAGGAGTACCATAATGACCAAGACCATGGAAAACCTGAAAGCCGCGTTCGCGGGCGAGTCCCAGGCCAACCGCAAATACCTCGCCTTCGCCGAGAAGGCGGACAAGGACGGCTTCGGCCAGGTTGGCAAGCTGTTCCGCGCCGCCGCCGCGGCAGAGACCGTCCACGCCCACGCCCACCTGCGCGCCATGAAGGGCATCGGCTCCACCGAAGAGAACCTCAAGGCGGCCATCTCGGGCGAGACCTTCGAGTTCGAGGACATGTATCCCCCGATGATCGAGACCGCCAAGGCCGAGGGCGAGAAGCAGGCCGAGCGCAGCTTCACCCTGGCCAACGTGGTGGAGAAGACCCACGCCGAGCTCTACGCCAAGGCGCTGGAGAATCTCGGCGAGAACGAGGCCGTGGACTACTGGGTCTGCTCCGTGTGCGGGCACACCACCGAGGGCGAGCCCGAGGGCAAGTGTCCGGTCTGCAATGCGGACAGGAAGGCCTTTTTCAAGGTCGACTAGCCCGCCTTATTCCCTGTTTGTTCGTTGGGTTCGTTGGGCCTCCGCTTCGGCGGGGGCCTTTTTCATTCCTCTTCGGCGAGGAACCGTATGTTGGCGGCGCCGAGGAGGTCGCGCACGGCGCGCAGATGGATTCGGGCGGCGGCCATGTCGCCCTCCCGCAGGGCGCGCTCGGCAAGGGTGAAGAGGTGCGAGGCCTCGTGCAGGCCGAACCCCCCGAAGGTGCCCCGGTAGGTGTGGGCCCGGGCGCGCAGGCTCTCCAGGTCCGGGTTCTGGCCCTCCGCCTCGGCCTGGAGCTCGCGCGCCTCCCGGAACAGCCGTGGCAGGAGCGGGCGGAACGCCTCGTTGACCTCGAAGAATACCGGGGGCGAGGGCAGGGGCTGCGCGTGGGCCTGGGGGTTTTGGGAGATGCCGCGCAGCAGGCCGAGCAGTTCGTCGGGGGTGGGGGGCTTGGCCAGCACATGGCTGAACCCCAGGGCCCGGAGGCTGGTGGCCGTCTCCCTGGCGAAGGAGGCCGCAAGCGCCACGAGGGGCGGAAGCGTAATCCCCAGCCGGGCGCAGCCGCTCCGCAGGCGGCGTGCCGCCTCGTAGCCTCTGGGGTCGTCCTGGCCGATGTTCACGAGCACGGCAAGGAACTGGTGCTCGGCCAGTGCGCCCAGGGCCAGGTCCGCGTCCATGGCCAGGAGGTCCGCCTCTGCCTGGCGCAGGGTCAGGCGCAAGGCTTCCTCCAGGGAGCTCCCGACATCCAGGGCCAGCACGAGGCTGCCGTGGAGGGGGGCGTCCGCTGCGTTGTCCGTGGCTTCGTTATGCATGGCTTCGGTTTCCGGGGTGGCGGTGTGGGGAGGGACGGGCATGGAGCGGGCCGGAGCGGCCGCGAGCTCCAGCAGACGGTGCAGCAGGATGGTCTGGCGCAGGGGTTTTCGCAGGGTCAGCCCGGCACCGCCCGGAGGAGGGGCGGGCAGCTCGTTCTCCACCAGATACAGCGTGCGCAGGTTTGGCATGGTTTTCGATAAGTTCTCGACAGCCTCTCGGGCCTGGGTGATCCCGGGGCGGGTATCCATAATGGCCAGGACCGGTTCCGCTGTTTCGGGGGCCGGGAGGCCCGCCCCGGGCGAATCGGCCGGGCCCCTTGCCTCGGGAGCCGCGCCCCAGCCGCGCAGGAGCTCCAGCAGATAGGCCTCGCGGACGGGGTTGTGAGTGAGCACCAGCACCCGGAGCCCCTCAAGGAGCTCCGGCCCGCGGGAGCCGTTGCCGATGGGCTCGTCCACGCCCTGGGCGGGGTCGATGTCCAGGGTGAAGGAAAAGGTCGCCCCCCGCTCCGGCTCGCTGCAAACCAGGAGCCGCCCGCCCATGCGCTCCACCAGGTGGGAGGAGATGGCCAGGCCCAGGCCCGTGCCGCCGAAGCGCCTCGTGGTGGAGACGTCCGCCTGGACGAAGGTCTCGAAGATGGTGGGCTGTCGGTCCGTCGGGATGCCGATGCCCGCGTCCGTCACCGCGAAGCGCACGGCCCCGGAGGGCACGGGCTCCACGAGCAGGGTGATGGACCCTCGCGGGGTGAACTTCACCGCGTTGCCCAGGAGGTTCACGAGAATCTGCCGCAGGCGGGTGGGGTCGCCCTCCACCCAGCGCGGCACCTCCGGCGCCAGGCGCACCGTGAGGTCCAGGTCCTTGTCGTGGGCCTTTCTCGCCACCATGTGCAGGGCGTTCTCCACTACTTCCGTGAGGTTGAAGGTGATTCGCTCCAACTCCGTCTGGCCGGATTCAAGCTTGGTGATGTCGAGGATGTCGTCGATGATCTCCAGCAGGGCGTGCCCGGAATGGGTCAGGGTGGTGATGTAGTCGCGCTCTTCCGGGGTCAGTCGGTCGGATTCGCGCAGCAGTTCGGCCATGCCGAGGATGGAGTTCATGGGGGTGCGGATCTCGTGGCTCATGTTCGCCAGAAAGGCGGATTTCATCCTGCTGGCGCGCAGCAGGGCCTGCTCCTGGGCGGCGAGGGTGGCGAGCAGGTCGTTGTAGCTGGTGATGACGTCGCCGAGCTCGTCGTCCGAGGTCCAGTCCACGGGATCGCGGTCCTGGTCCCGTTCCGCCCGGGTGATGGCCGCGTGGAGCAGGTTGAGCGGGTGGCCGATGGTCCTGCGGAAGGCGAGCACGGCCGACCCGACAAAGGCGGTGAGGATGACGGTGAGCAGGATGAGCACCCGGGAGAGGTACGCGCGCAGCATGCGCACGATGCGCTCCCCAGAAGGGTGGAGCACAAGCTCCGCCCGGCCCGAGGCGTACGGGCCGTAGGTGATCAGCCGACGGATGGAGGGGAGGTGGAACACGTTTTTCTCCTCCCGGGAGGAGGCCGACGCCAGGAGCTCGCCTTCCGGCCCGACCACGTCAACCCGCCGCAGGTCGCTGGCCGTGACCAGAGCGACGAGGTTCTTTTCCACGTAGGCCATGTTGCCCCGTTGCAGGGGCAGGGCCAGCACGCTCGCCTCGGAGGTGGCCACTGCTTCGAGCCGCTGGGCCGTTTCCCTGGCCAGGTTGCGGTAGCTGGCCCAGGCCATGAACAGGGTGGAGGCAACGTAGACGGTGAACAGCAGGGGCAGGACGATGAGCAGGAAACGGTTGCGCAGCCGGCGTCCAGAAAAGATGTCCATGGTGCCCCCTCGCCGCATCCGCTTTCGGGGCGGCCCTCAAGGCTCCGGACGCGGATGCGGTCCTGGCAGAAGTATCAGCCTTTGCATCTTCCGTAAAGGGCGCCTTATTCCTTCAGCCCTTCAGCGTAGCGCTCCAGGCCCTCGTCCTCCAGTTGCTCCAACGGCACGAAGCGCAGCGCTGCTGAATTGATGCAGTAACGCAGGCCGGTGGTCGGCGGGCCGTCGTCGAAGACGTGGCCCAGGTGCGAGTCCGCCTTTCTGCTGCGGACCTCCGTACGGGTCAGGAACAGGGCGCGGTCCTTGTGTTCCGTGATGTTGCCTGGCTCCAGGGGGCGGTCGAAGCTGGGCCAGCCCGTGCCGGAGTCGTACTTGTCCTTGGAGCTGAAGAGCGGCTCGCCAGAGACCACGTCAACGTAAATCCCGGGGCGCTTCTCGTCCCAGTATTCGTTCTCGAAGGGCGGCTCCGTGCCCTCGTGCTGGGTCACGCGGTATTGCAGGGGCGTCAGCCCGGAGCGCAGCTCCTCGTCGGATGGCTTGACGAAGGATTGCCCGTCGCCCGCTTGCGGCTCGGCGGCGGGTGCTGGCGGAGCGGTGTCGAAGGGGTCGGGCCTGCCGTCCCAGTGGCGCTCCACGAACGCCTCCCGCCCGGAGTAGTGGCTGTACGTCTTGAAGCGCACCGGGTGCGTCAGGAAGTAGTCCTGGTGGTAATCCTCGGCGGGGTAGAAGGTGGTGAAGGGCAGCACCGGGGTGACGACGGGCTTGTCGAACACGCCGGACTCGCGCAGGCGGCGCAGGGCGTCCTCGGCGTCGGCGCGCTGGCCCTCGTCATGGTAGAAGATGGCCGAGGTGTATTGCGGGCCCCTGTCGCCGAAGGAGCCCCCGGCGTCCGTGGGGTCCATGTGCTTGAGAAACGCGGCGAGGATCTGCCGATAGCTCACCCGGGCGGGATCAAACACGACCTGCACGGCCTCCCGGTGCCCGGTGGTGCCGGAGCTCACCTGTTCGTAGGTGGGGTTGGGCTCCTGGCCGCCCGCATAGCCGGAGACGACCTCCAGCACGCCGTCCAGAGGTTGCAGGGCGGACTCCACGCACCAGAAGCACCCCCCGGCCAGGGTGGCGACTTCTGTTGCGGCGGGTGGTGCGCTGGCGATCGTGTGGGTGTCGTTCTGGCTCGGCATGGCGGCCTCCTTGGCGGCGGGTTCGGCCCCCGGGCTGGAGCATGCGCCCAGCAACGCGAGCAACAGACCCAAAAACAACGGGACGGCGAAAGGGGAAAACTGTCGTCTCATGGTGGCCTCCCAGGCAGGCAAGCGGGCCTTGCTGGCTGATGGTACGACGATTCGTCTGCTAAAATGCAATACGGCCCACGAGAGCGGGCCCCGTCTTCTCAAGATAAGCCCGCCTGGGCCGAAGTAAAGGGCGTCAGGCCGTGTGGCCGTAGGGGCAGGCCCGCACGCACACGCCGCAGATGAAGGTGGAGACGTTGGGCAGCTTGGGGTTCACCTTGGTGACGCGGGTGACGCAGCGGGAAAAGCGCAGGGCCTCTTCGCGGGTTTCGTAGTGGCTCTCGGTGTTCACACCCCGGATGGCTCCCACGGGGCAGGCGTCCGCGCAGGCGGTGCAGTCGCCGCAGCGGTTCTTGAGGGGGGTGTCCACGGCCAGGGGCAGGTCCGTGAGCACGCTGACCAGGCGGATGCGCGGGCCGTGCTCCGGGTGGATGGTCAGGAGGCTCTTGCCCTGCCAGCCCATGCCCGCTGCCACGGCCACGGCCTTGTGCGAGAGGGAGGAGGTGAGGTTCTCGCGGTCGAGTATCTGCGAGGCAGGGAGCGGCAGGGCCCGGCCGCCCGCGTTCTGGATGAGCGTGGCCACGTCGTGTGCCAGGAAGTCGAGCTGCTGGTTCACGGTGAGGTAGTGGCGCTCGTACAGGGGGGTGGGGGATTTGTCGATGGCGTCGAGCACCGCGTCCGAGAGGCGGATGGCCAGGCTCACGGCGCGGCGGTAGCCGTCGCAGAGGTTCGGCGGGTCCGTTTGCAGGCCGTGCAGCAGGGCGAGGTCCGCCACCTTGCAGTCCGTCGCGCCCCGGCCCAGGGCGAATTCCTTGATCGTCCGGCTGGAGAGGCCGTGGGGTTTGGTGCTGGGCATGGTGCATTGAACCACGGATGCGGCCCTTTGGGAAGCCCCGCCGTGCTTGGGGCGCTAGTTAGTGGACCAGGGACCAGGCCGCGAGCCACATGGTGCAGCCCACGCAGAGATCGAGGATGCGCCAGGTGGACGGGCGGCGGAACAGCGGGGCCAGGAGCCCGCCGCCCAGGGCCAGGGCGAAGAACCAGGCGAACGACGCCAGGACCGCGCCCGCACCGAAGCCCAGGCGCGCGGTTCCGGCGTGGCGCGCGGAGAGGGAACCCAGGAGCACCACCGTGTCGAGGTAGACGTGGGGGTTGAGCAGGGTCAGGGCCAGGGTGGTGGCCAGGGTGGCCCGAAGCGTCCTGCGGGAGGCTTCGGCCGTCAGCAGCCCGCCCGGCCTGCGGGCCGCCAGGAAGGCGCGCAGGCCGTAGGCGAAGAGGAACACCGCCCCCAGCCAGGTGACCACGCGGATGCACTGCGGATGGGCCGCCACCAGCGCGCCCAGCCCGCCCACGCCCAGGGTGATGAGTGCGGCGTCGCACAGACTGCACGTGAGCGCCACGGCCAGGTGGTGCTCGCGGCGGACCCCCTGGGAGAGCACGAAGGCGTTCTGCGCGCCGATGGCGATGATGAGCCCCGCGCCCATGGCAAAGCCCTGGACGGCCGCGCCGAGCACGGAAACGGGGGCTGTGGGTGTCGTGAACATGGGCGCAGCCTAGGCCGGGCCCGCCAAGCAGTAAAGATCATTGTTTTCATGATGCATTAAATTTGCTAATGGCAGGGCATGATCGACTACAAACTGGTGCGGGCCCTGGGGGCCGTGGTGCGCGAGGGCGGGTTCGAGCGTGCGGCTCGGGCGCTGCACCTCACCCAGTCCGCCGTATCGCAGCGGGTGAAACTCCTGGAGGAGCAGGCCGGGCGCGTGCTGCTGGTGCGCTCCTCGCCCCCGCAGCCCACCGAGGCCGGGCGCGTGCTGCTGCGCCACCTGCGGCGGGTGGAGCGGCTGGAGGGCGACCTGG
The DNA here is from genome assembly GCA_050253205.1 of Desulfovibrionaceae bacterium. GTDB lineage: Bacteria > Desulfobacterota > Desulfovibrionia > Desulfovibrionales > Desulfovibrionaceae > JAHJKV01. Next base: position 16,063 of record JBFWJM010000004.1, on the reverse strand, counting down.
CCGAGAGCTGGGGAGCGCCCTGGGGCGGCGACGATGCGGCTGGCGAAGCCCTTGGCGGGTGGGACGTGCTGCCCGTGGCCGTGAACGCGGACAGCCTGGCCACCTGGTTTCTGGACGCGGCGCGCCCGTTGCTGGAGCGCCGCCCCGTACTGCTCGACGTGCGCGTGGCCGACCAGGAGGAGACCCACCGGTTGCTGCGCGGGGGGGAGGTGGCGGGCTGCGTGAGCGCGCGGGCCGAGCCCGTGCAGGGCTGCGCGGTTCGCCCTCTGGGGTGCATGGTCTACCGCCTGGTGGCGGCTCCGGCCTTTTGCGGGCGCTGGTTTCCCGAGGGGTACACGCCGGAGGCGGCCGCCCGGGCCCCGGCCGTGATCTTCGACCGCAACGACGGGATGCATGAGCGCATGCTGCGCCGGGCCTTCGGCCCCGAGGCCCCGGCCCCGCCCGCGCACTACGTGCCCTCGTCCGAGCGGTTCGTGGGCGTTGTGGCAGCCGGGCTGGGCCACGGCATGGTGCCGGACCTGCAATGCGACCCGCTGCTGGCCCGGGGCGAACTGCTGGACCTGGGGCCGGAGTTCGCCGTGGAGGTGGCGCTCCACTGGCATTGCTGGAACATCGACTCGCGCCTGCTGGCCACGTTCGGCGAGGCCTTGCTGGCCCATGCGCAGCGGACACTGGCCCGGGAAAGGCAATGATCGCGAACGGGTGCGCGGCACCCTGAAAACGAAGCCCGACTGCTCAGCCTGACCGCGCGGCCCCCTTGCGAGGTCCTGGGTGGGGCCGATGCTAGAGGAAGGTCAGGGACATGTTCTCCTCATCGCCCTGGGTGAGCTCGTAACGCCCGGCGCGGGAGACGGCGAGGCCGGCGTCCGCCCCGGCCTGCTGGAGCGCCCCGAAGATGCGCCCGGCGTCCTCCTCCGGGCACTCGGCGTTGAAGTGGACCAGCACCTCGCCGGGGGCCTCGGAAAACTGCACCAGGAACGGGTTGTGCGAGACGAACACGAGGTCGTCGTAGGCGTAGGCGATCTCCAGGCCCACGGCCTCGATCATCTGCTTGACCAGCCCGAGGGGCTTCATCGGTATATCCATGCGTGCTCCTTTTGGTCCTTGCTGTACGTTGCGGTTTGGCGCATCTGGTCCGCGCCGCGCCTGCCCCCTGGTATCGATGCCGCGCGCGCAGCTCCCTTTTCTTTCCTTTTTCGTGCCAATGGCGCGCCAAAAGGGGAACGGGCTGCCGTCGCTTTGCTATGCGCTTGATATGTCATTATCATTTCACCTGAAAAGGGCTGTGTGGTGTACCGGAAAGTCCCTGGCGTCCACTGCCTGAAGCGGCTTCGGCCGTGCTTCGCGGTGTGAGAGGCGACAAAAACGTGGGCTCCGCTGTGGGCGGCTACGCTTGTGCAGGCTTTGCGGTACATTGCGGAAAACGGCGGAAAATCAGCGGAACGCGGCGGAGAGTTGGTGCAAGGTGGAGCGGGCTGCCCGGAGGGGGCTTCAGGATGCCCGGGGCAGCTCCTCCCAGGCCGTGGTATAGCGCGGCGACTTGCGCAGCTGGCGCATGCGCCATGGCCTGCCCAGGCCTGTGGCCGCGAACTGCACCGCCCCCCGGCCGAAGCGCTCGTTGATGGCGTCCACCCGGCGCATGAGGTCGCGGTCGCGGCCCTCGTGTTCCCCGGGGGCGTGCAGCAGGCTGAGCCGCCGCTGGCCCAGGGGCTCGATGCACCCGAGCATGACCCCGGCCTTCTTGTAGTTGTAGCCGTCCTGCCAGATCTCGGCCAGCAGGGCGCGGGCCGCGCGGATGAGCGCGGGGGTGTGGTCTGTGCCCAGGGGCAGCGCGCCCGAGCGCGCGGCCTGGTACTGGCGCTCCATCTTGTGGGGGTTGGTGAGCAGGAAGACCTTGACCCACCCGGCCACGGACCGCTGGGCGCGGAGCTTCTCGGCGGCGCGCGCGGCGTATGCGGCCACGGCCTCGTCCATCTCCTCCCGGGTGCGCACCGGGCGACCAAAGGAGCGGGAGCAGAGGATGGACTGATGGGGGGCGGGGGTGCGCTCCAGCTCCAGGCAGGGCACCCCGCGCAGCTCCAGGGCGGTCATGAGCCCGGTGACGGTCATGGTCTTGCGCAGCCAGTCGTCGGGCCTGTTGGCGAACTGGAGGGCCGTGCGGATGCCCAGGGCTTCCAGCTTGCGGGCCGAGCGGCGGCCCACGCCCCAGACGTCGCCCACGGGGAGCCAGTCGAGCACGGCCTCCATCCTGGGGTGCTCCACCAGGCTGAACACGCCCTGGAACTTGGCGTATTTCTTGGCGATGCGGTTTGCCGCCTTGGCCAGGGTCTTGGTGGGGCCCAGGCCGATGGAGAGGGGGATGCCCGTCCAGCGGCGCACGGCCTCGCGGGCCTCGCGGCAGCGCGCGGCGATCTCCTCCTCGCGCCCGCGCATGGAGGTGAAGTCGAGGAATATTTCATCAATGGAATAGACCTCCGACGCGGGGGCAAAGTCCGCCAGCACGGTCATGACCCGGTCGCTCATGTCGCCGTAGAGGGCGTAGTTGGAGGAGAGCACGCGCACGCCGTGACCACGGAAGAACCCCTCGCGCAGAAAGGCGGGCTCGCCCATGCCCACGCCCAGGGCCTTGGCCTCGGCGGAGCGGGAGATGACGCAGCCGTCGTTGTTGGAGAGCACCACCACGGGCACCCCGCGCAGGGAGGGGTCGAAGACCCGCTCGCAGGAGACGTAGAAGTTGTTGCAGTCCGCCAGGGCGAAGCATCGGTTCGGGTGCGGGCGGTGCGGATTGGAAGGGCCGTGGGCCGTGGCTTTCATGGCTGTGCTGGGGGTTGCGGACGGTTGCGGAGGCGGCGAATGCCGACGGGCCGGGGTCAGACCTTGTGGACCACGCTCATGACCCGCCCCCAGACCTCGAAGTCCGTGTCCTCGCCGATCTCGATGACCGGGTAGTCCGGGTGCTCGGGCGCAAGGACGCACCCGCCCCCAGGCAGGGCGCGCAGGCGCTTGACGGTGAGTTCGCCGTTCACGGCGGCGATGACCACGTCGCCGGACTTCACGTCCGCGGAGCGGTCCACCACGAGCAGGTCCCCGGGGTGGATGCCCGCCCCGAGCATGGACTCCCCGCTGGCGCGCACGAAGAAGGTGGCCTGCGGGTTGCGCACGAGGTGCTCGTTGAGGTCCAGGCGGCGGTCCATGAAGTCGTCCGCCGGGGAGGGGAAGCCGGCGGGCACCTCGGCCAGGGAGAGCGGCAGGGCGAGCTGCACGCGCGCCTCGAAGCCCATGACCCCGGCCTGGAGCGTGGCGTCCGTATGCGAATCGTCATACAAATCGCCATGCGGGCCGCCATGCGGAAGGACATGCGGCGGGTGTGCGGCGGCGGGCCGGGTGCGCGGCATGGCTAGCCCTCCCCCTCGCCCTGCTGGAGGAAGACGTGCAGCGGCAGGCGCGCGGCCGTCTCGGCCTGGTTGCCGTGCTGGAGGGTGATGACGAGTTCGTGGCGGCCCTCGGCCTGGACCTTCAGGCCGGGGAGCTGGAAGTTGAGCTTGTGCAGGGCCGCGCCCGTGGGGGCCACGGCGTTTCTGCCGATCTGCTCCTCGCTTCCGTCCGGCCCCGCGAGGGAGAGCCCCACGGTGAAGGGGGCGGCGTCGCCCGGTTCGAGCTCCCAGAGGGTGGCCACGAAGAACGGCGGCACATTGGCGGGCAGCCGGGGCACGGTGCCGTGCTCGAAGACCTTGATGTACGAGGCGGAGCCGGTGTCCCGGTCCACGATCACGTCGCTGCAGATGAGGCTGTAGATGAGTCTGGGCATGGGTGTTTCCTAGGGGTTGCGCGTGAGGGTGAAGGAGCCGCTGCTCCAGTCCGCCTGCCAGTGGCCGGAGGCGGAGCGGCCGTCCCGGGCCAGGGTGCCGGTGTGCCGGACGTCGCGCCCGGCCTCGCGCACGGTGAAGTGCAGGTTGCCGTCGAGGTCCGTGCTGCCGGAGATCTGCGCCTCCACGCCGGAGCCAGCGTAGCGCAGGATTCCGGTGAAGGAGCCGCCCGCCCGGCTGGCCAGGGTGCAGGTTCCGGCATGGGGGTCGGCCCCGGCCTCGCGGAATTCGTAGGCCCAGTCGCCCGTGAGCGAGGGGTATGCCGCGCCGATGGGCCCCCTGTCGAGGGTGAAGGTTCCGGGCCCGGCGGGTTCCGTGTACCAGCCGCTGATGGATCGGCCGTTCTTGGCGAGCTCGCCCTTGTGGGGCAGCTCCAGCCCGCCGCGCCGCACAGTGAAGGAAACCTGCCCGGTGGGGTCCACCTTGCCGCTGATCTCGTCGCGCACGGGTTTGCCGTTGACATGGTAGGCGGCCTCGGCCGTGAAGGTGCCGCCGTGGTCCTCGATGGTGATGGGCACGGCCACGGCCACGCCGTCGGGCGTGCGATAGGAGAAGAGCCAGCGGCCGTCGAGCCCGGCGTTGGCCGGGCCCGGCAGGGCCAGGAGCAGGAGCAGCGCGGTGGCCGCCAGGAGCAGCGCCGGGGCCGGAAGCGGCAACGACAGCGGACGGGGGCGCATGGCCTAGCCCTCCACCAGCTTCAGGGCGTCGTCCACCCCCAAGTTTTCGTGGACGATGGCGTTCAGCGCGCGCACGAGGCTCACGGGGTCCTCGTGCTGGAACACGTTGCGCCCGACGGACAGGCCCGAGCCCCCGGCGGCCAGGGAGTCGTGGACCATCTGGAGCAGGTCGCGGGTGGAGTCGAGCTTGGGCCCCCCCGCGATGACCACGGGGATGCACGCACCCCGGACCACCCGGGCAAACGCCTCGGGGTCGCCGGGGTAGTTCACCTTGACCACGTCCGCGCCGAGCTCCATGCCCACGCGCGCGCAGTGCGCCACGATGTCCGGGTCGTACTCGTCCTGCACCTTGGGCCCGCGCGCGTAGACCATGGCCAGCAGCGGCATGCCCCAATACGCGGCGGATTCGGCCGTGCGGCCCAGGTCGGCGAGCATCTGGCCCTCGGTTTCGTCGCCGAGGTTCACGTGCACGCTCACGCCGTCCGCGCCGATGCGGATGGCCTCCTCCACGCTGGAGACGAGCCGCTTGACGTTGGGGAAGGGGGAGAGGCAGGTGCCCGCGGAGAGGTGCACGATGCAGCCGAAGTCGCGCCCGGAGGCGCGGTGCCCGCAGGTGACGCAGCCCTTGTGCACGAGGCCCGCGTTGGCCCCGCCTTCGGCCATCTTGGTCACCGTGTCGCGGATGTCCTCCAGTCCGGCGATGGGCCCCACGGTGACGCCGTGGTCCATGGGCACGATGATGGTCCGGGCCGTGTTGCGGTTGAAGATGCGTTCCAGCCGAATGCGTTTGCCGATCATGTCCTTGCTCCTTGCTGCAAGCGTATGTGCCGTGAAATGTCTTCCGTCCGCCTACTTGCGTGTCATGTCACTCCAGGCCCAGACCACCCGGCCCACCACCGCGCGGGTGATGTCCCCGTCGTAGTCGCGGTGCAGCCGATAGGTGAAGGGCGGAAACTCGCGGCTGTTGTCGGAGTAGAACACCAGCTCCACGTCGTCGTCCACCTTCTTGGTGGCCACCCGCTTGACCATGGCCCCGCCGTCCTCTCCCGGTTCGGTGACGAGCATGATCCGCCCGGGAGGGTCGGGGCTCTTGTCGTCGCGGTCCACGAGCACGAGGTCGCCGGGATGCAGGGCCGGGACCATGGAGTGCTCGTTCTTGCCGATTTCCACAGCCACGAGGTTGGTGCGGAAGCGCACGGACTCGTGGTGCCGCCAGACGAGCACCCAGCCCTCGATGCGGTCTTCGGGGATGAGCCCCGGCCCGGCCGCCACGGGCGAGGCCGCCAACGGCACGGCGAGGTAGTCCTCGGGCACGGGGTCGCCCGCTCCCGTGCCCACGGAGGTCTTCTCCGGGGCGATGAAGCAGATGTCCCGTGCGCCCGGGGCGGGTTCCTCGTCCGGAAACACGGCCCGCACGCCGAGGCGGTCCAGGATGCGGCCGAGGGAGTCCATGGTCAGGCCGCGCTCCCCGCTGAGGAAGCGGTTGAGCTGCGAGGGGTCCACCTCCAGCGCGTCGGCCATGCGTTTTTTGTTGGCGTAGGTTCCGCTACGTCCGATCAGTTCGTTGAGTTTTCGCCGCACATCATCCGAGAAGCCCATGGTTCCGCTCCAGTTTCCATGCGTTGTATCCGTCGTTGTCGGGTGCCCGATGTTCCGCCCCGATGTCTTCGAGGATACACATTTTTTGACTTTTGTCTAATGACAATTAGCAAAATTTGTTGACATGGCATTTGTCAAATGCCAAATATGGCCCCGTTGACATTGCTCCGTGGATACCGGCCGATATCGATGACGGCTGTCCCATCACCAACACCAGAGCACCGGACGAGGTTGCGACGGGCCTCCCGCAGCGCGGTGGATGCCGCTCGCCGTCGTCCGTCAGGAGGGAAAAGAAATGCAAAGGAAAGTGGAGATCATACGCCTGGAGAAGGCTCCGGAGGGGGTGTTCGGTGTGCTGCGCGTGGACGGCAGCCTGCGCTGCATGACCCTGGAGCCGCCGGACCGTGGCAATCAGCCCGACGTCTCGTGCATTCCCGCCGGGAGCTATGCCTGCCACCGGCGCGAGTCGGCCCGCTTCGGCCAGACCTGGGAGATCACCGGGGTGCCCGGAAGGACGGACATCCTCTTCCATGCCGGGAACCTGGCCTCGGACAGCCGGGGCTGCGTGCTGCTCGGCGGGAGGCTGGGCGAGCTGGGCGGGCGCAGGGGGGTGCTCGGCTCCGGTGCCGCCATGACCGGGTTTCGCCGGGCCATGGCCGGGGCCCCCAGCTTCGAGCTGGAAGTGCAGGACAGGAGCGCGGGAGAGGGTAGCCATGGATAGCCGCATCTGCCTGCGCGGGGCCAAGGCCATCTGCGAGGCCGTGGGGGAAAATCCCAAGGAGATCGTCCGATTGGTGGAGGGCCAGGGGCTGCCCGCCTGGAAGCGCGACAACAAGGGCGCATGGCGCGCCCTGCCCGAAGACCTGCGCCAGTGGCTCTGCACCATGCGCGACCGCAATCTGGGCAACCTGAACAACCTGGGCAACCTCGGATCGGGCCAGGGGTGATTCTCCGCCCGAGGCCCGGAAAAAAAGCGGCGGCGGGCCTTCCCGCCGCCGCGTCATCCGGCTCGTCGGCAAAAAAATGCCAAAAACTCGTCAGCCCTGCTTCAGGGCCAGGCGGACCATCTCCGGGGCGATGCGTGTGAGCGGCAGAACCTTGTCCACCCCGCCGAGCTTGATGGCCTCCTTGGGCATGCCGAAGACCACGGAGGTGGCCTCGTCCTGGGCAATGGTGGTGGCGCCCGCCTCGTGCAGCTCCTTCATGCCCTTGGCCCCGTCGTCGCCCATGCCGGTCATGATGGCGGCCACCACGTTCTTACCCGCGTATTGCGCGCCGGAGCGGAAGAGCACGTCCACGGAGGGGCGGTGGCGCGAGACCAGGGGCCCGGTCTTCACCTGGACGTAATACCGCGCGCCCGAGCGCTTGAGCAGCATGTGCATGTTGCCCGGTGCGATGAGCGCCTGGCCGCGCAGCATGGGGTCGCCGTCCTGGGCCTCCTTGACGCGGATGCGGCAGGTCTGGTCGAGCCTTCGGGCAAAGGCCGCAGTGAACGATTCGGGCATGTGCTGCACGATGGCCACGGCGGGGCTGTCCAGGGGCAGGGCCTCCAGGAAGGTGGCCAGGGCCTCGGTGCCGCCCGTGGACGCGCCCACGAGCATCACCCGGTCCGTGGTGGTGATGGTGTAGGGCTTGGCCTTCTCGATGATCACATCCGCCGAGAGCTTGGGCTGGGTCCTGATCTCCTTGATCTGCTTGCGCTGCACCTTGACCATGGCCGCGGCCTTCACCGCGTCGCAGATGCGGATGGACGACTCCTCGATGAACTTCTTGGTGGAGAGCTGCGGCTTGGTGATGATCTCCACCGCGCCGTACTCCAGGGCCTTGATGGTGTTGTCGCTGCCGCGTTCGGCCACGGAGGAGCAGATGATCACCGGGATGGGATGCTGGGACATGATCTTCTTCAGGAAGGTCAGCCCGTCCATGCGCGGCATCTCGATGTCGAGGATGATGACGTCGGGAACCTGGGTCTTCATCTTGGCTGCGGCCGCGAAGGGGTCCTGCGCGGTGGCGATGACCTCGATGTCCGGGTCGCCGTTCAGGATGGAGGTCAGCGTCTGGCGCACCAGGGCCTGGTCGTCGACGCACATCACTCGGATCTTCTTGCTCATGGTCGTGGTTCTGGCTGCGTGTGGAGCATTTCAGGGTGATCGTGAATCTGTGTTGTTGCCATGCTACAATAGGGTAACCGGGTGTGCTGTCAAGCGAAACAATATAAACTCGCTACAGTACGAGTAGTTCGCATTGTTATTTTGCCATGAGTATGAGCAAGGCGGAGGTGTTGCTGTCCACCTCCCTGGCCACGGGCCGATAGCCCCGCAGGGTGAAGGAGAGCCGCGTGGCACCCCCGGCGCGCACCCGGATGGTGAAGCGCCCGCCCGCGTCCGTGGTCGTTTCGGCACCGTCCCCGGAGGCGACGTGCACCCCGGCGAGGGGTTCGCCGCCGCCCGCAGCGGCCACCACTCCGGAAACGGCGTACCCCTCGGCCCGGGCCGGAGCAGGCGACACGGCCGACAGGGCCGACAGGGCCGACAGGGCCAGCAGCGACACAAAAGCCACAAAGGCCGGAAGCGGGCCGAAGGAGGCGGTGCGTTTGCGGCGCGGCATGAGCATCTGCTGAACGTATCCGATTTTTGGCGGCCAGCCAACGCTCCCCGGGCGTAAAACTTTGGTTGCGGCCCTGGCGGAGGCTTTTCTTCGTGCCCGGGAGGGCGTATCACGCCGGGAAGAACGGAGGGAGACCGCCATGAAGAATCGACATTTTGCCCCGCTGTTTGCCGTGCTGGGGCTGCTGGCCCTGCTCGCGGCGGGTTGCGCCGGGAGCAACGTGGTGCCGCTGACCTACCCAACCCAGCTTTCCGACACGCCCTGGTGCCGCTGGGACGTGACCCTCACCCCGTTTGCGGACGAGCGCCCGGCCAAGGAACTCGGCGTGCGCGACGAGAACGCCACCTACGTGGCCGCGTCCGACGTGGCCGAGTGGGTGGGGCGCTCGCTCAGCGCGGAGCTCTCCTCTCGCGGGTGCAGGTGCGGCTGGGCCAATGCCGCCCAGAGCGCGGGCGGCGGCTTCGTCGTTAGCGGGATCATCACCCGCGTGCAGCTCGACAAGATCGGCATCAACCAGTGGACCACGGCCCTGAGCATCCGCGTGGAGCTCTCCCGGGGCGGGGAGCTGCTCTTCGGCCAGACGTACAACGGCACCGTGGAGCGGACCTTCGTGCTGCCCAATGAAGGCCCGCAGCAGATACTCTCCGAGGCGCTTTCCGAGATTCTGGGCGACGCCGCCGTGAAGCTCACGGAGGCCATGAAGCAGGCGTCCTGAGGCGGGTGGCGTGGCGTCAGCCGCCGAGGGCGCGGCGCTCCCTGCGGCGCAGGATGACACCCTCCACCACAAATAGGCCGATGCCCGCCCAGATGAGCGCGAAGGTCGCGGCGTGCGCCGTGGTGAAGGGCTCGTGGTAGGCCAGGGTGCCCAGCAGGAAGAAGCACGTGGGCGCGATGTATTGCAGCAGGCCCAGGGTGACCATGGTGATGCGCCTGGCCGCGAAGGTGAAGCAGAGCAGCGGCAGGGTGGTCAGCACGCCAGCACCCAGGAGCAGCGCGTCCGTGCCCGTGCCCAGGGCCCCGAACGCCCCGCCCCCCGCCCGGTGGACGCTCGCCAGCCAGGCCACGGCAGGGACGGACGCCAGGGCCGTCTCCACGAAGAGCCCGGGCAGCGGCCCCACGGCCACCACCTTGCGCACCAGGCCGTAGAGCCCGAAGCTCGCGGCCAGCCCCACCGCCACCCACGGGAACTCCCCGTACAGCAGCACCATGTTCAGCACCCCGGCACAGGCCAGGCCGAGGGCCGCCCATTGCAGGCGGCGCGGGCGCTCGCCCAGCACCAGGCAGCCCAGCAGCACGTTCACCTGCGGGGTGAGGTAGTAGCCGAGGCTCGTCTCCAGCACGTATCCCGCCGTCACGGCCCAGATGAACAGGAACCAGTTGACCGAGACCAGGGCCGCGCTGGCCGCCAGCAGGGCCAGGGTGCGGCGGTTCTTCAGCGCGCCGAGCGTCTCGCCCAGGCCGCCGCGCAGGAGCAGCAGCAGCGCGGTGAAGGCCAGCGACCAGACGATGCGGTGGCAGAGGATCTCATAGGCCGGGACGTGGGCCAGGGCCTTCCAGTAGATGGCCGAGAGGCCCCAGGCCAGGAAGGCCGAGGCCCCGGCGAGGATGCCCCGGGGGGAGTCGGTGTGCGCGCTCATGCAGGAACACCATGAACCCGGCCGGGTGCATGGTCAAGAAGCTTGCGGCCGTCGGCGGGCGGCGGTCATTCGTTGCGCTTGAGGTAGCCTTCGGAGCCGTCGTCGAAGCCCTTGTAGGGCGGGCGGACCTTGTGCAGGTATTCCTGGGTGCATTGGTGCTGGCAGGCGTTGTATTCGTCGGTCTTGCGCATGCGCTCGCGGTATTGCTCGTCCGTTTCCGTGCCGGAGAAGCGCGGCATCTTGGGGCAGGCTGCGAGGCACTTCTGCTCCTCGGCCCACCAATCTTCATTGGGTGTTTGGGCCCAGGCATCCCCGCTTCCCAATGAAAAGGCCAGGGCGAGCGCCCCCAGCGAGAGGGCCAGCGCGGAGCGGGCCGTGCGAACGGAGCGGGCGCTCACGATTCGCCTCCGGCGAGCCGTTGCAGGCGGGCCCCGGCGCGCTGGCTGCCTTTGGCGGCCGCCCTGCGGTACCACGCCTCGGCGGTTGCCGCGTCCTGGGGAACCGTGAGCCCGCGTTCATACATCAGGCCCATGCCGTAGTAGCCCTCGGGGTCGCCCTGGGCGGCCGAGCGGCGGAACCAGCGCATGGCCTCGGTGATGTTGCGCGAGACACCGAGCCCCTCCAGGTGCAGCTCGCCCAGGCGGGCCTGGGCCGGGGCGTAGCCGCCCTCGGCCGCGCGGGCTATGGCCTCGGCCCCGCGCGAGGGCTGCTCGGCCAGCAGGGCCTCGCCCCGGGCCTGGAGCTCGCGGTTGGTGAGCCGCTGGGTGATGGGCTCCTCCCCTGCGGGGGAGGGCTCTGGCCCGGGAGGGGCCTGTGCGGGCATCGGCTGCGCCGGGGTTCCGGAGGCGGCGGGACCCGCAGGGGCGGAAGCTTCGGGAGCAGGGGCGGCGCGTTCGCCTTCGGGGGCCGGGGGCAGCCAGGGGGGGGGCGTGGCGGCCACGGCCGAGGCGGTCCAGTCGTCCTCCTGCCCTGCCACGGAGGCGGGCTGCCCGGACTGCCCGGACTGCCAGTCGGGTATGTCTGGCGTGGGCATATCGGGAGCGTTGGCCCGCGTCTGCACCGTGGTGGGAATGGCTGGTTCAGGGGCATGTTCCGGGAGTTCTGGCTGCGGCCCGGAAAGCTGCGCGGCGTGGTCGTCGCCTTCATGTTCCGGGGGCGAGTAGCCGATGGCGTTCACGGCCATGCGCGCTGCCCGGCGCACGTTCTCGTCCTGGTCGGCCTGGGCGCGGGCCAGCTCGGGCCCGGCGCGCATGGCCCGGGGGCCGATGCTGCCCAGGGCCTCGGCGGCGGCGGCTCGCAGACCCGGGTCGCGGTGGGCCAGGGCGGCGCTCAGCGCATCCACGGCCGGAGCGGCGGAAGCGCCCATGGACCCGAGAATCCGCGAGGCCTGGGCGGCCTGGGCCGGGTCCTGCGCGGCCAGGGGGGCGTTCAGCGCGGCGGCCAGGGGCTCCACGGCGGGGCGGGCCTCGGGGCCGAGGGTCTGGAGCAGGGCCAGCAGCTCGGCCCGGGCCTCGGGGGAGGCGGTGGCCAGGGCCTGGCCCGCCCGCTCGGCCGAAGGCGCGGCCCGGAGGCCGATGGCGCGCATGGCGCGGGCGGCAAAGAGCTGGACGGCGGGGTCGGGGTCGTCCAGCGCGCGGGCCAGGGCGGCCAGGGCGGGAGCGGCTCCTTCGCCGAGGTCGTGGAGAATTTCCGCCGCCGCACGGCGCACGCGGGCGTCTTCACTGTCCAACGCCCAGGCCAGGGCGGGCACTGCGGCCTCACCCAGGTCGCGCAGCTGGTCAGCCGCCGTGGAGCGGGTGGAGGGGTCGTCGTCGCCCAGGGCGGCCACCAGGTCCACCAAGGGCTCGTCGGCCATGGCGTTGCCATCCTCCCCGCTCTCCACGTCCGCATGTTCCGTTTCCTGGGGGTCGGGCTTCCTGACCTCCTCCACCAGGAGCAGGGCCTCCTCGGCGGCGTCGCGTACGGACTGGTTCGGGTCGCGCTTCAGCTTTTCCAGGGCCGTGCGGGCCACGGCGGGATCGGGGTCGATGCGCCCCAGGGCCCGGGCCGCGTCCGCGCGGACCTTGGGGCTTGCGTCTTCCAGGGTGCGGACCAGTTCGCCAGTGGCTTCGCGCGCGGGGGAGCCGATGGCCCCGATGGCGGTGGCGGCGTTGCGGCGGACCCAGGGGGAGGGGTCGCGCAGCAGGCGCACGAGGTCCTGGACGGCCGGGGCAGCCTCGCCGCCGATCTCCGCCAGGGCGGCGGCGGCGTTGCCGCGCACGTCCTCCACGGGGTCCGTGAGGGAGCGGGCCAGGGCGAGCACCGCGTCGGACGCTCGCGGGCCCATGAGCCCCAGGGCGTGGGCCGCCTGGATGCGCGCGGAGCGGGAGGCGTCGCCCAGTTGCTTGATGAGCGCGGGCACTGCGGGTTCGCCGATGCGCGCCAGCAGGCGGGTGGAGCCGCCGCGAATATTGGGGTTGGTGCTGTGCAGGCCGTCCACGAGTTCGTCCAGCACACGGGGCCCCAGGCCCGCCAGGGCGTCGAAGGCCTCGGTGCGGATGCGCGGGTCCGAGTGGCCGAGCTGCGTCACCAACTCGTCGGGCGGTGTTTCTTCGGCTGTGGCGGCCAGGGCCGAGCCCGCCGCGAAAGGCAGCGCGAGCAGGGCGGCCAGCGCCAAGGCGGCCAGCATAAAGGAGGCCTGCGCAAGGACGGCCGGGCAGTCGGGGTATCGGTTCGGTCTGGTTCGGTGCATGGGCTATCCTGAACGTGCTACAGCGTGACGTTCAGCCCAAGCAATTTCCATTCCGGGTATTCAAAGGTGTAGCTGAGGTCGAAGCGCAGTTCGCGGGATTCATGCGGAAAATACCCTACCAGACGCAGGCGGCCCTCCTCGTCGATGCGCGGGGGCTCGCTGAACACGGGCCGGGCCGTGGCCAGCTCGGCCAGATTCACCCCGCCGTTGACAAAAGGCTCGAACGCCTGGCGCAGCCGGGCCGGGGAGGTGCGGCTCTGCCAGAGGGCCGAAACCGAGCGGTAGAAGCCGTCGAACTCGCCGCTGGCCGTGGAGGAGCCGAACTGGGCAACGGTCTTTGAAACAAGTGATTCCAGGTAGTTGAGCGATGGTATGCCCTTGCCCGGCGCGCGGGGGGAAACCCCCGGAAAGCGCGCGTCGATGGAGTGGATGCGCCACTCCTCCCCCTCCTTGACGAAGACGACGTTCACCGGGAGCACGGAGCCGTCGTCCAGGAGAATAGCCCCCGTGATCTCCCCCTGGCTGGCGGAGAAGGAGCGCGAATCCCAGGTGGAGGCCTCGAAGCGGTCGAGCCCGCCCGCGTGCAGCCAGGCCGAGAATTCCGAAGGGGTGACGCTGTTGCGGAAGCCGGTGGAGAGGTAGTTCATGGCCGTGTCGATGTGCCTGTCCCTCGCGGCCAGGAAGAATTCGTCCGCGTTGCGGGACATGCCCGACGTCATGGAATTGACGGCGAGCAGCAGGCCCGTGGCGAGGGCGAGGAGCACGACGAGGATCAGGACGAAACGTTTCATGGACGAGGTCTCCCTGGCGGCGTACGGCGATAATCTGGTCGGGATGCGGGCGGCCGGGGAGGGTGCGGGGCCCCTCCGCTGCCGACATGTCGCCTTCTAGCAGGTTTTGCCGCGAAGCGCATCCCGCCCGAGGGCGTGTTGACAGGTTTGGGGCGCGGGGGCAGTGTTGGCCGGAAACGTCCAACCCGCCACGAGGGAACCATGATCGACGACGCCTTCTATTTCGAAGCCGCCCAGGAGGAATACGGCAAGCTGCTGGTGCGCATGAATGACGGCAGCATGCTCAAGGGAACGGTGAAGACCAACAAACGGCTTTCGGACGAAGTGAACGACCAGGAGCCCTTCTTGGTGCTCAACGACGCCACCTGCCGCCTGGAGGGGGCGAAGGCCTGCCGTCGGGAGGTCATCTTCGTGAACAAGCGACACGTGCTCTGGGCGGTGCCGACGTCATAGACGCGGCAAAGCCCGCCTCGCAACAAGCGCGGTTTTCAGCTCATGGAAACGCGGCCCGGGCCGACCACGGACGTGGAGCGCGGCAAGGCCGACCCCGATATATGGAACGCGGCCGAAGCCGCGCAGGGAAATCAGCTGTGGCTCTCGGCGTGGGCTTCCTCGCTGTGGCCTGCGCCGTGCGCGTCGTGGCCTTCCTCGTGCCCGGCCTCGCCGTGGCCTTCCTCGTGGCCATGGCCGTGCCCGGCAACCACCGGAGCGGTCATGAGGCCCGCCTCGTAGGGCATGTCGGTTTTGATGCTGGTGGCGTTGACCACGTATCCGGCCCCGACCAGCACGGCCAGGAAGATGATGGTGAAGACGATATTCCGCATGCTGCGCTCCTTGCAATGGTATGGGACGAGGCAGGGTCATACCCCACTTCGCGAGGAAAATCCATACGCCCGGCCACCTGAATCGGGCGTTTGCGGGGCGGGAGCCTGTTGACCCGGCCAGACCCCGGGGCTACACTCCCGCCATGCTCCGCCGCCCCTCCCAGGACCGCCCGCTTGAAGCGGTATCTCGCCTTCTGGGCGGGCTCGGCCTGGCGCTCTTCTGCTGCCTGGCCGCCGCCTGCGGAGAGGACATCCCCCCGCCGGACCAGGTGGCCGCCGCGTTCATGAAGGGCGTGCTGACCATGGACCCCCAGGCCATGGCCGACGAGGCCTGCCCGGAGCTGGCAGGGGAAATCCTGGCCAGCAGGGAGGCGCTTGCCGTGGCGGCGGATTCCGGCGTGGAGATGGACCTCTCGGGCCTGACCCTCACGGTGGTCTCCGAGACCGAGGAGGAGGCCGTGGTGCGGATGACTGGCACGGCGGCCTGGGCCGGGAGCGAGGAGCAGGTGGACGAGGAGCTGCACCTGGTGAAGCTCGACGGCCGTTGGAAGCTGTGCGAGCCCTTTCGCTAGCGGCGCGGCAAGGCCCCCGCGCGCAAAGCGGCAGGCTGGAACGAGGTGAATGGCTTGGCCGTTCGCGGACATGCAACGAGGAGAACGTGACATGCGATGCAGGCGACGGGCGCTGACGGCGCTCCTTGCGGCCATGCTGGCCTGTGCGTCCCTGGCGGGGTGCGGCGGCCAGCCCGCCGACGCCGAAAACCCGGCCGCAGTGGCCCGGCTGGCCGCCGAGGCCTGGATGCGCTCGGACACGGACGGGCTCATGGCCGTGGCCTGCGAGCGCATGCGCGAGCAATTGGAAGACTCCCGCGCGGAGCGCGAGCAGATGGCCCAGATGATGCGCTCCATGGGCGTGAACATGAAGGACGTGCGCTTCGACTTCTCGCGCATCGCCTTCGAGACCGAGGAAACCGGGGAATATTCCGCCAAGGTGCGCATGACCGGGCCGCTGGGCGTGTCCATCCCCGGAAGGCCCGACGAGGACCGCGAGCAGGACCTGGTGCTCTCCATGGTCAAGGAGAAGGGCCGCTGGCGGCTTTGCAGCGAGATCAACTGACCCCCGCCAGCCCCAGACAAAACGACGAAAGCTCCCGCAAGGGAGCTTTTCTTTTGTTCCGCGGTGTTGGATGGTTCGGGTCCGATTGCGCCCGAACCCTGTCAATGGGGCAATCGCGTCCTTTTGCCCGCCTTTCCCTTTCCGTTTTCATCCCCGGCCAAAACCCGGGCGTATGCTCTCCCGAAACATCAGCAAAGGAGGCATCCATGCCCATA
>JBFWJM010000003.1:0-29101 GCA_050253205.1 Desulfovibrionaceae bacterium | reverse complement strand
CGGCGCGGCCGGGCGCATGGCCGAGCTGGGGCCCGTGTGCCGGGATTACGGCGCACCGTTCATCCTCCTGCCGCTCAAGGGCAAGAAGCTCCCCGTGACCTCGGCCGAGCGGCTGGCCATCGTGGAGGAACTGGTGGCCGAGGCCGAGGCCCTGGGCATCCCCCGGCGGCTCATGGTGGTGGACGGCCTGGCGCTCACGGTCTCCTCCAAGCCCGAGGCCGCCCGCGCCACCCTGGAGACCATCCGTTACTGCACCGAGACCCTGGGGTTGGCCACCACGCTGGGCCTCTCGAACATCTCCTTCGGCCTGCCCGCGCGCGAGCTGCTCAACTCCACCTTCCTTGCCCTGTGCATGGGCGCGGGGCTTGCCTCGTTCATCGGCAACCCCTCCTCCGCCCGGCTGCGCGAGGTTCTGGGCGCGGGCGAGGTGCTCCTGGCGCGCGACAGCCAAGCCGCGCGCTACATCGCGTCGTTTTCAAACTGGAAGCCCTCGGGTGGCGGGGGCGATTCCGGCGGAGCAAAGGGCGCGGCGAACCTGCCCGAGCCCCCGGGCGAGGACCCGGAATCCCTGTTCCACGGTGTCATCTCCGGGGCCAAGGCGAACATCGTGGCCGGGGTGGAGGCGGCGCTCGCCCGGGGGCGCGACCCCTTCGACCTGGTGGACGAGCTGCTCATCCCCGGGATCATGGCCGTGGGCGAGAAGTACGAGCGCAAGGAATACTTCCTGCCGCAGCTCCTGCTCTCGGCGGAGACCATGCAGCTTGCCTTCGCGCGGCTCCAGCCCCTGCTGGAGGCGGGCGGCGCGACGGACAAGCCCACCGTGATCATGGCCACGGTGCAGGGCGACATCCACGACATCGGCAAGAACATCGTCTGCCTGATGCTCAAGAACCAGGGCTTCAACGTGGTGGACCTGGGCAAGGACGTGCCCGCCGAGCGCATCGTGGAGGCCGCCGAGGAGCACGGTGCGCGGCTCATCGGCCTCTCCGCGCTCATGACCACCACCATGGTGCGCATGGAGGACACGGTGCGCATGGTGGCCGAGCGCGGCCTGCCCGCCAAGGTGATGATCGGCGGGGCCGTGGTCACCGGGGCGTTCTGCGAGGCCATCGGCGCGCACGGCTGGTCCACGGACGCGGTGGAGGCGGTGAAGCTCGCGGCAAGGCTCACGCACTGACAGGCTGCCCGGAAACGCACGATCGCCTCGTTGCTTCAAAAACATCAAACCCTCGCGGCGGCAGGGTCCGCATCGGCCTGGATGTTTTTTGCGCCTTGCGCTCGCACATCTCCAGACAGCCTGATGTCTCGATGGTTCATAGAATATCCGAGCGCACCCCGGAAGCGCTCCGCAGGGGGCGAAGCCTAGCCAGTGCCCCCCCTCTTCGCCCAACGAAAAAGCACCCGGATGCATTTCCGGGTGCTTTTCTTCGTCATGGTCGGGTGTCGCGCTTGGCTCAGCTTCCGTCCGTCAGCAGCTCGCGCGGGGCCTTCTCGGGGCAGACCGCGCGTGCCGCTGCAAAGGCATGGGCCGCACTTTTCTTGGTTATGCTTAACACGCCATCCCTGAATCTGTCGAAATGGGGTGCAGCGCTCGTGAGCGGTCCGCTTGAAGTCTTCAGCTTGAGCAGTCTGGTAGGCAGCGTGGAGCCATCCACATCAACTGGTGTTTCCTCAGTCGCCCGGTATATCCTGCCAAATCGTTGGGCAGCGTCATTATTGAGAAAAAATAGCAAGGCATAGGAATAACCGTCAACAGGCCTCGCATGCCAGACCTCCCCGCGGATTCTCCATATCTCGATTCTTTCGACTTCCTCGCATCCCAGGAGAAACGACTCCTGCGCGGATGCCTTCGTTGGGAAGAGGCTGGCGCACAGGAACAGAAGCAGGAAGAACCTAAGCATTCGAACATATCTCATAACTGAACCATGTATTGTCGCCGCCCAGCACCATCATGCGCACATGCCATGGCACGGGCAGTTCGCCGAACTTGTCGAAACGAAAGGTGTCCGAACTGCCTGGAATCAAGTGGCCAGTGCTTGCTTCTCTTGCTTCATCAACAATTATATGCACTCCTGCAACGTGTTTCCCTTTGTTCTCAATGGTAATATATATCACTTGACCGCCACCGAAATACAGATCCTCATGGGCCTCGAAGCCTTCAAGCGTTCCTTGCTTGATTACATGTACTCCAGTACTTCTGTCATCTTTGGCAGAGGAATCGCTCCGTCTGATCTCACACTTGCAGTTGGGATGCGGCCGCTGCGGCTTTTCCTGGAAGCGGATGCCTTTCAGGGCTTGGCACTTGTCGCAGGCTTCCGGCTTGGGGTGGACCGTCCAGTATACCTTGCCCAGCCCTCCGTTCTGCTCTTTGTCCCGCTCCTTGTGCCGCTCCTTGTGCCGCTCATGTTCGGTTCGGTGGTCCATGCCCGCCCGAGCGGCCCGTGCGGCATTTCTGCCCCGCCTGGTGTCGGCGAATTGATCGGGCAGCCAGTTCGGGGTCTGGTTCACCACCCACCAGTCGGGCCTGCCCTGGCCACGTTTCTTCCTGTTGATGTCTTCCTGCGGGTTCGTCGGCTCGAAGCTCCCGTCCTCATACTCTATCCAGTTCTTTCTCGGTTCCCAGTGCGGGATGCAGGGGCTCATGTCATTCTCCTTGTATCTGGTTTTTGTTTGCCTGCAAAGCGGGCAAGCCCTGGCACCCCCATGGCACTCCGCACGCAGACAACCAGTATACCCCCGTTTTCGACCCCGGATGAAAATGGAAGGCGAAAGCATACCCGAAAGACGTCTTTCCCCTCTTGACAGGGTTGGCTGCGCAGCGCTCGACCGATGCAAGCCGCCCTTGCCAGCGGCCCGTTTCGCGCTTACATGTGTGTGGTCCGGCGGCTGCCGGGCCTGTTTTCGCCTTGGGCCCCGCATGCGGCCCGCACCCAATCAGACGAGGATTGCACCATGCGCGCGTTGATCGCCACGACCATCCTGCTCGCCGCCCTGCTGGCCGCGGGCTGTTCTTCCGACCCCGCCCCCACCTCCACCGGAGCGGAAGGGACCTCCGCCTCCGCCCCTGCGCATGCTTCCGGGAGCGCCTCCTCCTACGAGGTCCGCGAGCTCACGGCACAGGGCATGAAGGACCTCCTGGCCGAGAGCCGGGGCAAGTCCGTGCTGGCCTGCTTCTGGTCCGTGAACTGCCCGGCCTGCGAGCAGGAGATTCCCGAGCTGGAGAAGCTCGCCGACACCTACGCCGGGGACGGCCTGCGCGTGCTGCTCATCAACCTCGACCCCGACCCCGGCGCGGTGAGGTCCTACTTCGGCGAGCACGTGCCCGTCACCGAGCAGTTCCACGGTTCGGGTGACCTGGCCGAGGCCTACGGGGTCTACGCCATCCCCCACCTGGTGCTGCACGACGCCGAGGGCGGCGTCTTCTTCAACAAGGCCGGATACTTCCCCGCCAAGATGCTGGAGGCCATCGTGGAGCACGGCATGAAGGGCAACGGGTAAGCCCGCGCATGACCCTCATCCGCAAGGCCCGCATCACGGATGTGAAGCCCATCCACGCCCTGCTCATGGACAACCCCGAGGAGGAGGGGCTGGTGCTGCCCCGCTCCTACGCCCAGCTCTACAACCAGCTGCGCGACTTCTACGTGGCCGTGGACCGCGAGAGCGACACCGTGGTGGGCTGCTGCGCGCTGAACATCTGCTGGGAGCAGCTGGCCGAGGTGCGCTCGCTCTACGTGGAAAAACCCTGGCGGGGCAGGCAGCTGGGCCGCAAGCTCGTGGAGGCCTGCCTCTCCGAGGCCGTGACCCTGGGCATCTACCGGGTTTTCGTGCTGACCAACACCCCGGCCTTCTTCGCGGGGCTCGGCTTCGCCGAGACGGCCAAGGACGACCTGCCCCAGAAGGTCTGGGCCGATTGCATCAACTGCCCCAAATTCCCGGACTGCGATGAAATCGCCATGTCCATAGCCCTGTAGGAGGAACGAGCGAGCATGGAACACGAACTGCGGGTCCTGGTGGACCCGGACGCCATTCAGGCGCGGGTGCGCGAGCTGGGCAGGGAGATCGAGGCGGCCTACGGCGGCGAGACCGTGGTCTGCGTCTGCGTGCTCAAGGGCGCGTTCCTCTTCTTCGCGGATCTCATGCGCTGCCTGCACAACGACCCGGAGATGGACTTCGTGCGCCTGGCCAGCTACGGCGCCGCCACCACGCGCGGCAAGGAGGTCCACTTCACCAAGGACATGGAGGTGCCCGTCACGGGCAAGCACGTGCTCATCGTGGAAGACATCGTGGACTCCGGCAGGTCCGTGGAGTTTCTCAAGCACGTCATCGCCAAACGGGAACCGAGAAGTTTGAAAGTTTGCGCGCTTGTTGATAAGCAGGAGAGGCGTGAGATCGACCTGGACGTGGACTTCGTGGGCTTCGACCTGACAGGGAAGGGCTTCCTCGTGGGCTACGGCCTGGACTTCGACGAGAAATACCGCGAGCTCGACGCGCTCTATGAACTCGTAACGCCCTAATACGCCGGTACAAAGGGGTTCCAATGATAGTCGCCTGCCCGAACTGCTCCACCAAATACAATCTGCCCGACGACAAGGTCCCCGCCAAGGGGATCAAGGTCAAGTGCTCCAAGTGCGGGCACGTCTTCAAGGCCACGCCGCCCCCGGCCACGCCCGAGGAAGAGGTGGAGGTCCTGCTGGACGACTCCGCCCCCGAGCCCGCACCGGACCGCAGCTCGGACTTCGACGCCGCCTTTGAGGAGGCGCTCTCCGGCACCGGCCCGGACAAGGACGACGCGGACGACGCTGGCGACGAGGACGGGGCGGCCGGGAGCGATGACGACGACCTCTTCGGCGGCGGCTTCGGGGGCGACTCCGACCCGGGCGGCGATCTGGACGACGACCTGGACGGTGACCTGGACGGCGAACGGGAGGAAGAGCCCGAGGACGACGTCTTCGGCGGCGGGGATTGGGGCGTGGACGACTCCGAGGGCGAGGGCAGGCCCAAGGTCGCGGACTCCTACGAGGACGAGGAGACGGACGCGCAGGAGCAGGAGACCGAGGGCGGGTTTGACGACGATTTCGACGACTTCGGCCTGGGAGACGAGGAGCAGGACGCGGAGGACGACGCCGAGAAGGACGCCGGAAAGCGCCGCCCGGCCGTGGATTCCGGCATCTTCGCCAACCTGGACGAGGACCTGGACGGCGGCAGGAAAAAGAAGAACAAGCGCGCGGGGACCAAGGGGCGCGGCGGCGCGGGCCGCCTGGTCCTGACCCTGTTCCTGCTGCTGGTGCTCGGCCTGGTGGGCGCGGTGCTGACCTTCAACCTCGGCCTCTGGTCACTGCCTGAATCCATGCGCGACGCGGGGCTGGAGCTGCCCTTCGAGCTGCCCGTGGCCGTGCCCTTCGTCAAGGGCCCCTCGGCCCCGGAGGAGCAGGCCGGGCCCGGCGCGGCCTCCGAGGGCGACCCCCTGGAGCGCATCAGGAAGATACAGCCCGTGGACTTCCGCCAGTATGTCATCAACAACGAGGTGGAGGGCCGGGTGTTCGTGGTGGAGGGCCAGGCGCTCAACAACTCCGACACCCCCAAGGGCGACATCCGCGTGGAGGTGGCGCTGTTCGACGTGAACGGCGTGGAGATCGCCAAGCAGGAGCGGTTGTGCGGCAATACGCTCTCCCTGTTCCAGCTCCAGGTGGATTCCCGCCAGACCATCGACGAGAACCTCAACTCCAGCCGGGGCACGGGCCTGAACAACGCCTACATCAAGCCCGGGGAGACCACGCCGTTCATGTTCGTGTTCTTCGGGTTGGAGCAGAAGGTGGAGGAGTACCGCATCTCCATCACCGACGCCCGCGACCCGCAGAACTGACCACCAGCGGCGGGGCGAAATGACGACCATCCGGGCCGGGGGGAACGCTCCTTCCGGCCCTTTTCCTTACCTCCCCGGAGCGGGAGAGGGGGCGAGATGAAGACCAAGGAGATCTACCGCTGCACCGAGTGCGGGGCCCAGGCCCCGCGCTGGCAGGGGCAGTGCGCCGGCTGCGGCGCGTGGAACACGCTCGCCGCGCAGACCGTCACCCGCACCGGGGCCCGGCCCGTGCGCAGCCAGCCGGGCGGCGAGGGCCCGCGCCCGCTGGAGGAGCTGCCCGAGCGCCAGGGCAGGGGCCGCGCCTCGGGCTTTCCCGCGCTGGATACCGTCCTGGGCAGCGGGCTGGTGCCCGGGGGGGCCGTGCTCCTCGGGGGCGAGCCCGGCATCGGCAAGTCCACGCTGCTGCTCCAGCTGGCAGGCCGCCAGGCAGCCATGGGCGAGGGGGCCGTCTACGTTTCCGGCGAGGAGAGCCTGGCCCAGCTGCGCACCCGGGCCGAGCGCCTTGGGTTGCTGGGCCCGGGCATCCGCGCGCTGGCCACCACGCGCTCCGAGGAGGTGCTCGGCCTGCTGGCCGGGCCCGAGCCGCCAGCGCTCCTGGTGGTGGATTCGGTGCAGACCCTCTGCTCCCCGGCGGCGGACGGGCTGCCCGGCTCCGTGAGCCAGGTGCGCGCCGTGGCCGCCGAGCTGGTGGAGGCGGCCAAGAAGACCGAAACCACCCTCATCCTCGTGGGCCATGTGACCAAGGAGGGGCAGATCGCCGGGCCAAAGCTCCTGGAGCACATGGTGGACACGGTGCTCTACCTGGAGGGCGAGCGGCAGCATTTCTCACGCATTTTGCGGGTGCTCAAGAACCGCTACGGCCCCAGCGACGAACTGGTGGTCTTCCGCATGGCCGGGGACGGGCTCCAGGTGGTGGACGACCCTTCCACCATGTTCCTGGGGCGGCGCGACGCGAGCCTGCCCGGCACGGCCCTGGTCATGGCCCTGGAGGGCCAGCGGCCCTTTGCCGTGGAGGTCCAGGTGCTGGCCACCAAGAGCTTTCTGAACATCCCCCGCCGCACGGCGCTGGGCTTCGACACCAACCGGCTGCACCTCATCCTGGCGGTGATGGAGAAGCGGCTCCAGCTGAACCTCTCGCAGTTCGATCTCTACGCCAAGATAACGGGCGGGCTGGCCATGCGCGACCCGGGGCTCGACCTCGGGCTCGTGGCGGCCGCGCTCTCCTCCTTCTACGACAGGCCCCTGCCCGAGGCCGCCGTGCTCTGGGGCGAGCTGGACCTCAACGGCCAGGTGCGGCCAGTTTCAGGCCAGGAGACGCGGCTCAAGCAGGCGGAGCGGCTGGGCTACGGCGAGATCGTGGAGCCGGGCTCCTGCAGGACCCTCCAGCAGCTCCAGGCGCGGCTCTTCGGGAGGGGGGCGTGAGCGCGAACGTCTCTGCCGCGCAGCAAAGCGCCCGCGAGGCCCATGTGGCCGAAATGGCCGGGGCGCTGGGGTTCGCCCTCGGCCCGGAGCAGGTCGGGCTGCTTGCCGCGTACCTCTCCCTGCTCACGGCCTACAACAAGCGCATGAACCTCGTGGGCCCGGCGGACGCCGCCACCATTTTCGAGACCCTGGTGGTGGATTCCCTGTATCTGGCGGAATTTCTGCCCGGGCTGGGATTGCCGGAGTCGCCGCTTTGCCTCGACCTGGGGGCCGGGGCCGGGCTGCCGGGCATCCCCCTGCGCATCTGCTGGCAGGAGGGGGAATACGTGCTGGTGGAGGCACGGCAGAAGCGCTGTTCGTTCATGCGCACGGCCCTGGGGCGCTTGAAGCTGCCGAGCACGCGGGTTTTCGAGGGTCGGGCCGAGAGCGCGCCCGAGTGGCTCGCTGCGCAGGGGCTGCCCCGCCGGGCGGAGCTCATCCTCAGCCGGGCGTTCATGCCCTGGGAGCGGCTGCTGCCTTTTGCCGAGCCCATGCTTGCGCCGGGCGGCGCGCTGGTGGCCCTGGCGCTCGCGCCGCCTTCGGTGCAGCCCGCCCCGGGCTGGGGCGTGCGGGCCACCATGCGCTACGAAGCAAGGGGCGACGCACGCTGGCTCTGGGCGCTGGAGCGCGAGTAGGCCGCGCGGGTCTGGGCTGGTTTTGGGCGGGCTGTGGGCGGACGGGGGGCGGACGGGGGGCGGACGGGGGCTCGCCAGAGCCATGCAGGAGCATTGAATATCATGGCGCGGTGGCTGGAAGGATGTCGCACGTCTCGCGCGCGGGGCGGGGGCACCCTCGTTCACGTCTGTGATTGAGACTTGCGCGGACGGCGGTCAGCTTGCATCAGCGCGCGGACGCGGCTGCCGTCCACGCAAATACAATCCCAGCCGTGCCCGAGCGCACCCCCGCCCCGCGCGTACGCAACGTTCGTTGCAACCCGGAAAACGTCTCCAGAACCCCACCCTCTACGGCAATTCGCTCGCAAAGGCCTCTTACGATGTTTCTCCATCCATCGGAGGCCATCCTTTTCCGTTCCCCTTCGTCCCACCGCTGGCGCGGCGGGGGGCGGGTCGGGCGAGGGGCGGCTCTGCGCGGGCGGCGATTCATGGACGAGTCGCTTGCGTTGATTCTTGCGCCATCGAAGCCCACCAGGCTCGCAATCATCAACCCGCCGTGCGCGCAAGTCCAAGTCGCAACCCGAGAACGAGCCGCCACCCGACGCGTCACGGGCCATGCGCGGGCGACGGACCTTCGCAGGCAGCGGCCCTACGCGGGCGGCGGTCCTGTGCGGACGACACCCCGCCGTGCCACGACAATCGTAGATAATCCGCCAGGTTCAGCGATCGACAATCCAGATGAGACCCGCCTGCCTCCCTGTCCGCCTGCTCGCCCGGTAGGAGAAGAAGACCTCGGGCAGGGTGCGCGTGCAGAGGTCCACCCCGAACACGCGCCCGGGAAGGAGCCCCGCCTCCAGGAGCTGCGCGCGGGTGAGGGCCCAGAGGTCCACGGTGCGCTTCGCGGGGTCGTGGTATGCGGCGAACCCGGGGCCGAATTCGGCCTCGAAGTTGGTGAACTCGGCCTGCTCCGGCCCGAGGCTCGGCCCGCGCACGGCAAAGAGCTCCTCGGGCGCGAGGCCGTACTCCCCGCAAAAGCGCGCGACCCCCGAACCCGGGAAGCCGAGCACGTTGCCCCGCCAGCCCACGTGCAGCGCGGCCACGTAGCGGCCGGACTCATGCGCCAGGAGCACGGGCTGGCAGTCCGCGGTCTTGATCATCAACCCCACGCCGGGCCGGGCCGTGGCCAGGCCGTCGGCCTCTCCGGCATCGCCCTCGCGCGGGTCGAAGCAGAGCGCGTCCGCGTGCACCTGGGTGCGGTCCGCCAGCTCCAGGAGGCGGAAACGTTCCTTGAGCAGGGTGCGGTTCTCGTCCACGGCGGCGCGGTCGTCGCCCACGTCATGGGAGAGGTTGGCGTATTGGAAGGGATACACCGAGGCCCCGCCCTGGCGCGAGGTGAACGCGCAGCCCACCCCGGGCAGGCCCGGGAAGGAGAAGGGGAAGAAGGCGATGGGGCTGGTCATGCTGTGCTCGGGGAGGAGTGGGGGGGCGTTTTCGGGCCGTCAGCGATAGTGCAGGCCCTCTTCGGTGCACACGGAGTTGACGGGGCGGTCCCAGTCCTCGGCGGGCACGCTGCGCACCAGGAACTCGGCGTAGCACAGGCCGACCTTCAGGCACGAGCCCATGTGCGCGCTCTCCAGCAGGCGGTCGTAGTAGCCGCCGCCGTAGCCCACGCGAAAGCCCTTGCGGTCGAAGGCCACGCCGGGAATGCAGGCGAGGTCGGGTTGGAAGTCGTCGAGGTCCACGTCGAGCACCCGGCAGGAGCCAGCAGGCTCCATGATGGAATAGCTGCCGGGTTCGAGGTCCGCCTCGCAGGCCACCAGGGCGATGTCCATGATTCCCGGCTGGCCCGGGCGGCAACGCGGCAGGAGCACCTGCGTGCCCTTGGCCCAGAGCTCGGCCACCAGCGCACGGGTATCCACCTCGTTGTCCTTGGGCCAGTAGAGCAGCACCTGCCGCGCGCTCTCCCATTCCGGCATCCGCCGGATGGTTTCCACAATCCGGTTCGATCGAGCGGCGACGTCCTCAAAGCTCATGGCCCTGCGCCGCTCGATCATCTTTCGTCGAACCTTGTCCTTGCTCTCTCGCATCGGTCCCGGGGGGGTTGTGGTTGTTGGGTTTCACAGCACCGGAGCGCGTTCGTTGCGCCCGGCCTTGTTCCTGTTTATGCTATGCCCGCCGCAATGAAAAGCACTAGCAGGCCCATGCGGCCGCGAAAAACGGCTGTGAAGCCTGGCCTGGATCGGCGCGGCCAGAACCCATGAAATGCATGAAACGAACGCCTGGGCGCGCCGCATGGCGGCGGCCCGGCCCTGCGGAGGAAGAACCCATGCACTGGATCGCCTTCGGCGACATCCATGAACAGATCGGCATGCTGGAGCGCATCCCGGAACTCCCTGGGGCCGAAGGCGTGCTCGTCACCGGCGACCTCACCAACCACGGCACGCGCTCCTCCGGGGCAAGGGTGCTCGACGCCATCGCCGCCTTCAATCCCAACATCCTGGCCGTCATCGGCAACATGGACACCCCGGCCGTGGCCGATGTGCTCGACGAACGCGGCCTGAACCTCCACCGCTCGGCCAGGGTGCTGGCCGCCGGCTCCTCCGGGCCCCGCGTGGGCGTCATGGGCGTGGGCTGGTCCGCGCCGACACCCTTCGGCACGCCGAGCGAGGCCCCGGACGCCACCCTGGGCCAGTGGCTGGAAGAGGCCTGGGCCCTGTGCTCCGGGTTCGACCTGACGGTTGCCGTGATCCACAACCCGCCCCACGGCACAAGCCTCGACAGGCTGCCCGGGGGGGCCCACGTGGGCAGCGAGGCCGTGCGGCGGTTCCTCCAGGAAAAGCAACCCGCCGCCTGCCTCACCGGGCACATCCACGAGGCGCGCGGGACAGACCGCATGGGCGCGACAATGCTGGTGAACACCGGCATGCTCGCCCAGGGCGGCTACGCGGTGCTGACCCTTGACGGCGCGTCCCTCTCCGTGCGCCTGGAAACCGCGCCATGAGCCTGAAGCTCGGGCTGCTCTTCGTGGGCGGGCTCAAGGAGCCCTTCGCCCGCCAGGGCTGCGACCACTACCTGGCCAAGCTCCGCCAGCTCGTGGAGGCGGACGTGCGCGAGCTGAAGGACGCGCCCGCCAAGCTCCCCCCCGAGGAGAAGAAACGCCGCGAGGGCGAGGCCATCCTCGGTGCGCTCACCCCGCGCGACTTCGTGGTCGCCCTGGACGAGCGCGGGCGGGAGTGCACCTCCCGCGAGCTGGCCGCGCTGCTGCGTCGCTGGATGGAAGACCCGGGCCGGACCCCGCGCTTCGTCATCGGCGGGCCCTTCGGCCTCTCGGGCGAGGCCAAGGCAAGAGCGGACTACACCCTGCGCCTGGGCAGGCTCACCTGGCCCCACGAGCTCTGCCGGGTCATGCTCCTGGAGCAGCTCTACCGCGCGGCGAGCATCGACCGGGGCCTGCCCTACCACCACGACTGACGGGCGCGACACGCGCCGGAGGCACCATGATTTTCTCGGATTATCTGGAAAAAATTGAAAACTACGTGACCAGCGGCGACCTCGCCTTCGAGTTCGAGAACGGCGAGGACGCCCAGCGCGGGGAGATTCTCGACTTCCTGGAGCGGATCATGGACCTCTCCGAGCAGTGCGACGAGCTGGCCACCCGGCTCATCTTCAAGGACGCCTGGGCCGACAGCGCCGCCGGGAAGGGCACGAACGGCTAACCGTGGCGGATGCACAGGGCGCGCAGCCCTGGCCGGTTCACCGGGCCCGTGGCGCGGCGGGTGACGGCTCGTTCTCGGGTTGCGACTTGGACTTGCGCGCACGGCGGGTGGTGCGTTGCGAGCCTGGCGGGCTCCGATGGCGCAAGAATCAACGCAAGCGGATCGTCCATAAATCGCCGCCCGCGTAGGGCCGCTGCCCGCGCAGGGCCGCCCCTCACCCGACCCGTCCCCCGCCGCGCCAGCGGTGGGACGAAGGGGAACGGAAGAGGGAGGACCCGGTACCAGAAGACTCACGGAAAGGACAGGGCCATCAATCGCCGCCCGCGCAGGGCCCGCGCAGAGCCTGCGCAAACGGCATGGGCCTGCATTCATTTTTCGGGCTGCATCGGGGGTTGCGGGCGCGGGGCGGGGGTGCGCTCGGGCACGGCTGGGATTGTATTTGCGTGGACGGCAGCCGCGTCCGCGCGCTGATGCAAGCTGACCGCCGTCCGCGCAAGTCTCAATCACAGACGTGAACGAGGGTGCCCCCGCCCCGCGGCTTTTCATTAGGAAAGCGATCACAATCCGTCGGCGGGCCGTCCCGTCCGGGACGAACTGCAATCAATCCTCGCCCGTGCGGAATCGTCCTGCTCGGATCACCGGAAGGGTCACGTCCCTACAACTCGCCCGCGCAGGGTCCGCGCCCGCGCAGGGTCCGCGCCCACGCATGGCGGGCCGTGGCCACGAAACGGCAACCGGAAGGCGCAAAAAACGTGGAGGCTTTTCGGCTCCCGCGTTGTCGTTCCTGAAGATGCCCTTTGTGGTGATCAGGACACCAGATATTGCAGGTCTTCCCGTTCCACCACGTTCCTGTTGACCAGCAAGCCAGCAACGACCGCCGTGGAAACCTGATAGTGGTCGGCGATTGCAGCGACCGTGCTTTCTGTCGGCTCGTCGCCGACTTCCTTTTCTATGACTTCAAAGGGGCAGAGAAATTCGGCGGCAAAGGCGCGTTGAATCTTTTGTCGCGCCGTTTTGGAGCCCGTTGCCGGGAGCCAGAGGTCGTCCGGCGAGAGAAGGTGGTCGGCCATGAGGCGCGCGGCCTCGAACCGCCTCCCCTCCACGTCCGACTTTTCAAGCAGGAGCTTGACCTCTCCTCCTCCCTTTTGTTCCCTGATGGCCAGGCCGAATCTTTGCTTCTTGCTTGGCGTATCCATCCAGATCGAATCCGGGGCCTCGATGAGTTCGGCAAGGCGGGGGGCGTTGATGGGTTCCACCCCGAGCTTCAGGGCTCTTCGCGCCTGGCGGGCCAGCTCCCAGCCCTTTTCCCAGGGGGCCTTGCTTCCGTGCAGGATGTCCGTGAAGTCCGAGCGAACCAGGCAACGCATGGTCGCCGCGTGCCCTTCCATCCCGGCCTGGTTTTTGAGCTCGCCCAGATAGGCGCTACGGTTCGCCGCAGGGGCGCCGGTGGCCAGCTCCAGGGCCGCCTGGGTGCCTATCTCCGCCCCGAAGCCGAGAAAGAGCCGGACCACCTCCTGCGAAAGTTCGTCCGGGTCGCCTCCGAGAAACGCCTCGGTCTTGCGAAACAGGGCTTCCTCCTGGTCGGCCCGCTCCGCGCGGACGTCCCTCCACAGTACGTGCAGGTCGGTGTCCGTGAGTCCCATGGCGTCGAGTCTGTCGAGGACGTCCGTGATGAAGCGCTCCACTTCCTTTTCGAAGAGGTTGGCGGGAACGTTTTCCTCGAAATCGAGCAGATACTGGATAGGTTCGGCTGCCGTGCCTGCCGTGTTGCAGGACCGCATCCGGACGACCTCGCCGTCGGAGGCGATGGTCAGGTCGGGCCATGCATACCCGAATCCGGCGGACTGCGTGTGGTGCGCGAACAGCCAGTTCGCGTCCGCCGGACGCAGGCTCGGCTCCCAGCGCAGCCTCCACCAGTTCTCCGCGAGCCAGAAGGCGAGGGGATAGGCGGAGGCGTAAATGTGCTCGCGGGTGGTTTTTCCGGACTTCGCAAGGACGCTCGTCGCCTTGCGCCCGTTGACGGTGATGGAGAGGCTGGCCTCGGTGGCATTGACTTCAGGCGAGTCGTACCCGCCTTGCTGCCAGTCCTGGATGGTTATGATGAACTCAGGCTTCGTCATGTGCTGCCGCGTCCCAGCGTTTACGAACGATCTTCAGGAAGGCTTCCTTCAGCAGCAGGGGGTAGCCATGATAGACGCCGCTGCCGGAACTATCCAGCCGCGCTTCCAGGCAGATGCCATCATCGGAAACCGCCCAGACGATCTTGGGAAATCCGTTCCTGCGGTCGGTATCCACGAGCCCGCGCCGTATGCCTTCGGAGAGCAGCCTCTGGGCCTCGGCACGTTTGAATATGCCCGTCACGTCGCACAGGGTCTTGTCCGGCCTGGGGGAGGCTGGCGGCTCCAGGCCGAAGTCGCCTGGGTTTTTCTTGTGGCACGGATTCCCCGCGTATTTCGCGCGCCGGGCAATGTCTTCAAGCTGCTCGGGCGCATATGCCCCGACCGGGGCGAGCCTGCGTTTGTGTCCTGTCTTCCGTTTGCGCATGCCACGGTGTTAGCAATAAAGCCATAAGTACGCAATCGGGCGTGCTCCGCCCCAGCAGGTTGTTGAAAAAGTGCAATCTGCTGCGTCAGCGAAAGAATCCAGACCGCTTATGTATGCGCAATACACTGCGCGTCCTGGATTTTTTACTTCCTTGCATCCCACACTTTGAACGGCCTGCGAAAAATGAGTTTTTCAACAGCCAACTAGTCGTACTTGACCGCCGAGAACTGCATGAGGTGGTCCCAGGAGTGCTCGGCGATGATCCGGCGCACGGTGCCGGTTTTGCCGCGCATGACCAGCGAGTGGGTGGTGGCTCCGCGCCCGGTGAAGCGCACGGCGGGCATGAACGTGCCGCCCGAGAGGCCCGTGGCGGAGAAGTACACGTCGTCGCTCTTCACGAGGTCGGCCACGGTGTAGACCTGGCGCAGGTCGTAGCCCGCTTCGAGCAGGGCCTTTCTCTCCTCGGGGAGCTGCGGGTCGAGCCGGGCGAGCATCTCCCCGCCCATGGTGCGGATGGCGCAGGCGGAGAGCACGCCCTCGGGGGTGCCTCCGGTGCCCATCATCATGTCCACCCCGCTGGTGGGGTCCACGGCCATGAGCGAGCCGTTCACGTCGCCGTCGGTGTGCAGCTGGATGCGCGCGCCCGCCCGGCGTATCTCGGCCACGAGGTCCTTGTGGCGGGGTTTGTCGAGCACGAAGACCACCAGGTCGTCCACGTCCTTTTCCAGGGCCTTGGCCGTGCGGCGCAGGTTTTCGGCCACGGGCGCGTCGAGGTCCACCACGCCGCGCGCGGGCGCGGGCACCACGAGCTTCTGCATGTAGAAGCTTGCGCCGGGGTCGAGCATGCTGCCCGCCGGGGCCACGCCGATGACGGCGATGGCGTTGGGGCGGCCGTAGGCCAGGAGGTTGGTGCCCTCCACGGGGTCCACGGCCACGTCCATGGCCGGGCCCCTGCCCGTGCCCACCAGCTCGCCGTTGTAGAGCATGGGGGCCTCGTCCTTCTCGCCCTCGCCGATGACGATCCTGCCCGCCATGTCGATGGTGTTGAAGGACAGGCGCATGGCGTCCACGGCGGCCTGGTCTCCGGCGTTCTTGTCGCCCCGGCCGAGCCAGCGCGCGGCGGCCAGCGCGGCCGCCTCGGTGACGCGCACGAGGTCCAGCGCGAGGTTGTGGGAGGGAATTTCCATGGAATCTCCTGGGGCTTTCCTGGGTCGGTTTAGGCGTACTTCTCGCGGATGAGCGCGGCGAGCTTCTCCGCAGTGAAGCCGTACTTCTCGGCCAGCAGGCCCGCCGGGGCGGAGAGGCCGAAGTGGTCCATGCCCTTCACGAGGCCATCACAGCCCACGTAGCGGTACCAGCCCTCGGGGCGGCCCGCCTCCACGGCCACGCGGCGGGGCACCTCCGGCAGCAGCACGGAGCGCTTGTAGGCCTCGTCCTGGCGCTCGAAGAGGTTCACGCTGGGCATGGAGACGATGCGGATGCGGAACTCGGGCAGCAGCCTGGCGGCGTCCATGGCCAGGGAGACCTCGGACCCGGTGGCGATGACGACCATGTCGGGCTCTCCGTTCTCCGGGTCTTCGAGCACGTAGCCGCCCTTGGCCACGCCCTCGGCCATGTTCGGGTGCTTGGCCATGTCCAGGGTGGGCAGCCCCTGGCGGGTGAGGAAGAGGAAGGCCGGGCTCTCGTCCTGGGTCAGGGCGGCGTTGAGGCAGAGCTTGGTCTCGTTGGCCTCGGCAGGGCGGAAGTCGAGGGAATTGGGGATCAGCCGCAAGGAGGCCATGTGCTCGATGGGCTGGTGGGTGGGCCCGTCCTCGCCGAGGTAGAAGGAGTCGTGGGTGAAGACGTAGAGGGTCGGCAGCTCCTGGAGCGCGGACATGCGGCAGGCGTTGCGGCAGTAGTCCGAGAAGGTCAGGAACGTGGCCCCGAAGGGAATGATCCCGCCGTGCAGGGCCAGGCCGTTGCAGATGGCGGCCATGGGGAACTCGCGCACGCCGAAGGCGAGGTTTCGCGCGCCGTAGCCGTCCACGCCGAAGTTGCCCACGTGGTCGCGGAACTTGGCGGTCTGGTTGGAGGGGTCGAGGTCGGCCGAGCCGCCCATGAGCCCGGGCAGCTGGTCCATTATCTCGTTGAGGCACATGCCCCAGGCCTTGCGCGTGGCGACCTTCTCCCCGGGGGCGAATTCGGGGAAGGCGATCTCCAGCTCGCCCCGGGTGCTGGTGAGCTGCTTCCAGAGGGCGGCGAAGGCGGGGTCGGCCGCGTTTTTTTCCACCAGGGCCGTGCGCCAGGCCTCGGCTTGTTCCCTGAGCCCGGGCTGGCGCGTGCGGAAGTGGCCGAGGGCGTCCGCCGGAACCTGGAAGGCCGCCTCGGGGTCGAGGCCCCACTTCTTCTTGCTGGCGGCGATCTCCTCCGGGGGCAGGGGGGAGCCGTGGGTCTCATGGTCGCCCTCTCGGGTGGCGGTGCCCTTGGCCATGGTGGTGTGGCCGATGATCAGGGTCGGGCGCTCGGTGTCGAGCCGCGCGGCGTCCAAGGCCTTGGCGAT
The DNA here is from genome assembly GCA_050253205.1 of Desulfovibrionaceae bacterium. Lineage (GTDB taxonomy): Bacteria > Desulfobacterota > Desulfovibrionia > Desulfovibrionales > Desulfovibrionaceae > JAHJKV01. Next base: position 12,364 of record JBFWJM010000003.1, on the reverse strand, counting down.
GGCCGCGCGGTCGTGGCCGTCCACCTCCAGAACCTGCCAGCAGAACGACTCGAAGGCCTGCTTGTAGTTGGTGCAGTCCACGCGGCTGGTGGGCCCGGCGATCTGGACCTTGTTGGAGTCGTAGAAACAGATGAGCTTGCCGAGCTTCCAGCGCCCGGCGAGCACGGCGGTGCCCATGGCGATGGGTTCCTGGATGTCGCCGTCCGAGGCGAGCACGTAGGTGTAGTGGTCCATGACGCCGGAGCCGAGCTTTTCCCGCAGGAAGGCCTCGGCCGCAGCCAGGCCCACGGACATGGCGAAGCCCTGGCCCAGCGGTCCGGTGGTGACCTCCACGCCGGGGGTCAGCCCGCGCTCGGGGTGGCCCGGGGTCAGGGAGCCGAGCTGGCGGAAGTTCTCGATCTCCTCCATGGGCAGGTAGCCCTGGAGGTGGAGCAGGGAGTAGAGCAGGGCGGACTCGTGCCCGGCGGAGAGCACGAAGCGGTCGCGGTTGAACCAGGAGGCGTCGTCCGGGTCGTAGTTCAGGTAATCCTTGAACAGGACGGCGGCGAAGTCCGCGGAGGACATGGCGCCGCCGGGATGGCCGGAGTTGGCCTTCCTGGTGGCGTCCATGACCAGGGCCTTGATGGTATCGACGACCAGCTGGTCCTTGGCGGCGTGGGGCATGGGTTGGGGTCTCCGTTGGGTCTGGGGCGTGAAAGGTTATTTGTCGAACAGGTTGATGCGCCGCATGTGGCGCTCACCCTCGAATTCGGTATTGAGGAAGGTGTCCACGAGGTCGGCGGCGAGGCCCTGGCCGATGACGCGCTCGCCCAGGCAGAGCACGTTGGCGTCGTTGTGGGCGCGGGTCATGCGGGCCATGTACCCGTCGGTGCAGAGCCCGGCGCGGATGCCGGGGATGCGGTTGGCGGCCATGGACATGCCGATGCCCGTGCCGCAGACGAGGATGCCGCAGGAGCCGGGCTCCGCGAGCACGGCCTCGCACACGGCTTTGGCGATGAGCGGATAGTCGCAGGAGGTGGCGGAGTGGGTGCCCAGGTCCACGGCTTCGAGGGGCGCGCCCTCCAGCTGCCGCAGGATGGCTTCCTTGAGGGCGAAGCCTCCGTGGTCCGAGCCGACGAACACCTTCTTGAACATGACGGTTCCCCGTGGTTGGGCGGGCTGTTCGCGCCGCTGGTTTCGGCCGTTGGCGGGGTCAGGCCCCGGCGGCCGGGCTGCCTTCGGCCCGGCGCCGGAGGAGGTTCACCCGCTCCATGCGCCGCGCTTCGAGTTCCTTTTCCAGGGTGGCCATTTCCTCTTTGAGGAAGGCGATCTGCTTCAGGCAGAGTTCCTTTTCGGGCATCTTGCCGCGCGGGGCCTCGGCCACCCGTCCGAGGCGGGTGTATTCTTCCCGGAGGCGTTTGGCAAGCCGTGAAATCTCGTAGCGGCGCAGGAGCGAGACCCCCATCCAGCGCAGCTCGGACCAGTAGACCGAGAGGCCGATGCGGAAAACCGCCAGCGGCCCGGCGTGCAGCAGGGGGTCCGCCGTCTCTGGCGCGTCGGCGTTTATTTCGGGAGCCGAAAGGGGGGCCGCGTTGTCCGGGCCATTGTCCTGGGCATTGTCCTGGACATTGTCAGGCCCATTATCCGGGCCGTTATCCGGGTCTTTGACCTGGCCGTTGTCCGGTTGGCTCATGGCGTCTCCTCGGGCTGGGCGATTTGTCCGGTGGTCCAGTCCCTGGGGCTGCCGTCCAGCGTCCGGGGCTCCACGCCCTCGGGAACGGTCAGCACCATGGCCTGGTCGGGCCAGGGGGCGAGTGTAAGCTCTCGGGCCTTCATGCGCAAGATTCCCACGCCGCCGCCCGGCAGCTCCAGGTCCATGCGCCCGGGCAGGGCAGGCAGGGCGGGCAGGGCGGAGGCTTCGCCCGGTTCGTCGTACGCGGAGAAGGCGATGCGCCAGAGGCCGCCCAGCTCGGGCGCGCCCGGCGGCGGGGTGGTCACGCCGGAGATGGCCTGGGGCCTGCCGCCGGGGTCGAGGGTCAGGGTCTCCACCGGGCCGGAGGCGAAGGAGTAGACCCAGGTTCCGCCGGGGCCGCGCTCGGCCTCGTCGAACCTCCCGGGCACGAGCGCGCCGAAGTTCCCGGCGTAGAGCGCGGCGAGGTCCGCGAGGGAGAAGGGAAAGGGCAGGCCCAGCAGCAGCACACCGCGCACGGGGTCCGCGTGGGTGTAGAGCCGGGGCGGGTCGGGGTAGTAGGCGATGATGCCCTGGCCGTCCTCCAGCAGGTGCACGAGGCTGCCGCCGATGTTCGACCAGGCGTCCATGCGCAGGCGGGGCGAGGCGGGGGGGACATCCTCTCCCTTGATGCCGGGGGTGGGCAGGTCTCCCCAGAGGTCGAGGATCACCCGGGCGGATTTCCTGCCCTGCCGCCAGGAGAGGCTCGCGTTGGTCAGCAGGCCGGGGGCGTCCGGCGCGGAGCCGTAGGCGGCGCGGAAGGCGGCCCAGGTAGCTCGCGCTCCCTCTGGGGCGGCGGGGGGGGCGGGAGCGTGCTGCCTGGCGGCGCAGCCGCCGAGCACGAGGAGCAGCGCAGCCGCCAGCGCTGGCAGCAGCGCAGCCGTCAGCGCGGGCAGCAGCGCCGCCGCCCGCGCGGGCGGGAGCGCCGCCGTCAGCACGGGCGGGAGCGCCGCCGCCAGCGCGGGCGGGAGCAAGCGCCCTCGGGGCGTGGTGCGCGGACTCACAACGACTCCAGCTTCTTCCGGATGTCTTCGGCGTTGTCGGGGGCGAGCTTCAGGGCCCGGCGGTAGCCCTCGGCCGCCTCGGCCTTGTGGCCCAGGGCGCTGGCGATGTCGCCGTAGTGCTCCCAGACCACGGGGTCGGAGTCGATGAGGGTGGCGGCCTTCTTGATGGTCTTCCAGGCGGCCTCGTGCTCGCCCTGCTTGTGCTGCACCCAGGCCAGGGAGTCGGTGATGGCCCCGTTGTCCGGCTTTTGCTTCAGGGCGCTTTCGATGAGCACCCGGGCGCGGGCCAGGTCGCGGCCCTGGTCGGCCAGGGTGTAGCCCACGTAGTTGAGGGCGTCGGCGTTGTCGGGGTGGCGCTCCAGGATGCGCTCCATGGTCCGCAGGGCCTCGTCGCGCCTGCCGTCCATCTCCAGCAGCGCGCCGTACTGGTAGAGCAGCTCGGGGTCGTCCGCATGGCGGGTGAGGGCCTCTTCCAGCACGGCGAGGGCGTCGGCGTAGTCGCCGTCGAGGCTGAGTATCTCGGCCGCTGCGCGGTCGAAGCGGGAATCCATGGGAAACCGCTCGCGGCCCTTGTCGGCCAGGGCGAGGGCCTCCTCGTTGCGGCCCAGGTGCATGTTGATCTGCGTGCGGAAGAGCAGGGCCTGGCCGTAGTTCTCGTCGCCCACGGGAATCTGGTCGAGGAAGTCGAGGGCTTTTTCCGGGTCGTCCTCGGCCTCGAAGGCGATGACGGCCTTGTAGAAGAAGTATTCGGCGGGGACGGGAGGGGCGGCTCCCAGGCGGTCGAGCACGGCGGAGGCCTGGGCAGGGAAGTCCTGGTTCAGGAACAGGGACGCCGCCTTGAGCAGGAAGGCCTTGGTCTGCGGGCCCTCCAGGGCGATGTTCAGGGCCTCGTCCACGCGGTTGAGCTTGAGGTTCAGGGTGATGAGCCGCTGGCGGATTTCGGCCTCGGGCCCGCCCAGCTCCAGGAGGTGCTGGTAGGTGGCGGCGGCCTGGTCGAACTCCGCCGCCAGTTCCTGGATGAACGCCAGCTCCGTGAGGGCGTCGTAGTGGTCGGGGTCGTTTTGCAGGATGCTGCGGATGGTCTTCCTGGCCTCGGCGCGGTTCCCCAGGCGCGACTCGCTGCGCGCCTTGAGGTAGAGCACGTCGTCGTTGCGCTCGTCCTCGGGGATGCGCGCTATCTGGTCCAGGGCGCGGGCGTGCTCGCCCGCCTCCACCAGCAGCCCTGCCAGGCGGATGGTGGCCTCCACGTCGTCGGGGTGGCGCAGGCTGTAGGCCTCCAGCACCACGCCAGCCATGTCGCGGTCGCCCTTGAGCAGGTAGGCGTTCACCGTGAGCCCGGTGAGCTCGCGGTGGTCGGGGTAGCGCTCCAGGCCCTGGTCGAGGATGACCAGGGCATGCCCGGCCTGCCTGGGGTTGAAGTACAGCGCCGCCCACTCGCCGTAGAGCGAGGGGGAGGGCTCGGCCTCCACGAGCAGGGCGATGGCCGCGTCGGCCCGCTTCTGTATCTCTATGGCGCGGTCGAACCCGGGCGTTCCGGGCTGGGGGTCGTCCTGGGTGGCGCGGATGAGCTCGGTGCGCTGGTCGAGGTAGAGGAGGTAGGCGTAGGTGCGCCGGGCGTTCTCGCTGAGGGGCGCTCCGGGCGTGGCCCCGGCGTCGGCGGTGCGCGGTGCGCGGGCCGCGCAGGCGCTCGCGCCCAGGGCGCAGGCCAGCAGGCAGGCTGCGAGGAGGAGGGTGGGCCTTGGCATACGTCAGGCCCCCCTGGCGGCCTGTTGGAGTTTTTCGAGCATCATGCGCCCGAGGCGCGCGCCCTGGCGCAGGATTTCTGGGCCATACTCCCGGCCCATCTCCGTGCGCAGGGTGGGGGCCAGGCTATCGGCCATTTCGATGCCCCTGGGGAACTGCCCGGCGATTTCCGCCAGGGACCAGGATTCGTAGTCGCAATACAGCCACATGGTGGTGGCGAAGATGTCGCCGCCGTAGCGGAACTTGTCGGCGTCATGCAGGGCGCGGGCCAGCAGCCGGGCCGCCTCGTCCGGGTAGCCCTCTGGCTCGTGGTTGGCCTCGTGGTCGGCCACGGCCCGGGCCACCAGGTCGCGGTCCTCCGCGCTCAGGGGGTAGTCCTCCAGCACGGAGGCCACGGCCAGGGAGGATTTGCCCGCGTGGTCCGCCTCCTCGCGCTGGAGGTCGTGGAGCAGCCCGGCCACCTGGGCCAGCAGGGCCAGGTGGCGGCGGTCGTTGTCGTCGAGCCAGGTGCCCTCGGCCAGGATGATGGCGGCCGCGTCCTGGGCCACCTTCTTGGAGTGCTCGATGCCGAACATGTAGTCGTCGTAGAGAAAGGCGATGGAGTCCTGCTGGAGGCGCAGCACCACGGGATGATTGAAGAACATGTCCCATGCCAGGGCCACGTGGGCGGACTGGTCCACGTAGAACTGAGCGGGGGGCAGGTCCTTGGCCAGCCGCCGGGCCTGGGCCTTGAGGTCCATGAGCACGTTGTTAATCATGGGGAATCCACTCCGGGGAGAAGCCGTCCACCCGCTCTTCGAGGTAGGCCTTGAGTTTTTCGAGCAGGCGCGCCTCGATCTGGCGGACGCGCTCGCGGGTCACGCCGAAGCGCTCGCCCAGCTCGCGCAGGGTCACGGGAGAGTCGGAAAGCAGGCGCTCGTTGAGGATGGCCTGCTCCTTGTCGTTGAGGTCGGGCTCTATCTTCTTGAGGTTCGTCAGCAGGATGCCTGAAATCTGGTCGCTCTCCAGGGTTTCCTCCACGCCGGGGCCCAGCGACGGCAGGAAGTCGAGCCGGGTGGCGTCGGAATTCTCGCCCACGGGCAGGTCCAGGGACATGTCCCCCCGGGAGAGGCGCTGGTCCATCTCGTCGATGTCCTCCACGGACACGTCGAGGGATTCGGAGAGGTCCTCCTGGGTGGGGTTGAACCCCAGGGCCTGGAGCCGCTGGCGCTCCTTGTTCAGGTTGTAGAAGAGCTTGCGCTGGGTCTGCGTGGTGCCGATCTTGACCATGCGCCAGTTGTCCATGATGTATTTGAGGATGTAGGCCTTGATCCAGAAGGAGGCGTAGTAGGAGAACTTGATGCCCTTTTCCGGGTCGAACTTGCCCACGGCCTTCATCAGCCCCACGTTGCCCTCCTGGATGAGGTCCAGCGCGTTCTGCATCCAGCGCCGCTGGAAGTCCATGGCGATCTTGACCACCAGGCGCAGGTGGGAGGAGACGAGCCGGAACGCGGCGTCCTGGTCGCCGTCGTCGCGCACGCGGCGCGCCAGGTCCTGCTCCTCGTCTGGCTGGAGCATGGGGAAGCGCGAAATCTCCCGCAGGTAGAGCTGCAGGGGGTCGCGCGGAACCACGGCGCTTCGTTTCTTGTCGAAGGTCGCCGGGAGCCGCTGGTCTGGGGTGTCCCCGCTGTTGTCGTCGTCCCGCTCGGGGGGCGGGTCGTCGGGGAGAAGTTCGCCGACGTCGTGCTCGGCGTTTTCCGGCTGCATCGATGCACTGTCCTCGCGGCCTTGGGCCGCACTTTCGCTGCTTCAGGGGTAAATCGGGAGGATACCGGGTTTGACGCCCCTTTTCAATCCCTTTCCCGGCGGACCGGGCAAAGGGTTGACGCGGGGCCTTTGACCTGAAACACAAGGACCTGTCCGGGGGGGACGGGCATGAGTCCCGCTGGCGCGCGGCGCCGGGCGGAAAAGGGAAACGACAGCGCACGGGAACGCCGCGCCGTGGGGCGCGCGGACCTGCCGTGCGCCAAGGCTCATGAGGTGTTTCGTGTCCAACAAGCTGAGCATCCGACTGTCCTGGAAACTGGCCGCCGTCGGCCTGGCGTTCGTCCTGCCGCTGGTGCTGTTGCTGGGGCTTTCCATAGGCAACGTCAACGCCCAGATCCGCTTCAGCAGGCTGGAGGTCATGGGCAATGCCTACCAGCGCCCGCTGGAGGGGCTGCTGGAGGCGCTTCCCGGCTGGCTGGAGGAGCCCGCCAGCGGCGCGGCCGCAGTGGACGCGGCCTTCGCGGCCCTGGCCCAGGCCCAGGCGCTCCACGGGGAAGAGCTCCAGGTTTCGCCCGCCGGGCTCGCCCTGCACGGCCGGGAGGGCGTGGGCCCCGAGGCCCTGGCCGCATCCTGGAAAACGCTGAAGGCCACTCCGGCCGCGCCCGCCGCCCGCCGGGGCGAGCTGGCCGGGGAGCTTGCCGATGCCGTGCTGGAGCTCATCGCCCACGTGGGCGACACGTCCAACCTGATCATCGACCCGGACCTGGACTCCTACTACCTCATGGACGTGACCCTGCTCGCCCTGCCCACTGCCCAGGCGCGCATCGGGCGCATCGCCCTGGAGGGCTCGGCCATGCTCGCTGGCGGGGGCACCCTGACCCCGGACGAGAGCCGCACCTTCCACACCTGGGCCTCCGTCGCCGAGGAGTTCGACCTCGGGCGGGTGCGCCGCAGCACCGAGACCGCCATCAACGAAGACCCCAACTACCAGGGCGCCTGCCCCGGGTTCGCCGAGGGGCTGGAGCCGACCCTCAAGCGCTACGTCTTGGCCAACCGCTCCTTCGTGGAGCTCTTGCGGCGCATCGCCGCGCAGGACGGCGGGGCCGGGCCCGAGCCCCTGCTGCGCTCCGCCGCCGCGGCCAGGGAGAGTTCGTTTCGCTACTGGGAGGCCGCCTCCGGGCAGATGGACCGGCTGCTGGACATCCGCCTGCGCAAGCTGGAAGCCGACCGCCGGGCCATGCTCGTGGTCAGCGGGCTGGTGCTGGCGGCCGTGCTGCTGGCCGTGCTCGTGAGCCGGGGGCTGACCCGCTCCGTGGGGGCCATGTGCCGCTACGCCTCGGCCGTGGCCGGGGGGGAGCTGGGCGCGGCCCCGCCTGCCACGGGCTGCACCAGCGAGCTCTGCCGTCTCGGAACGGACATGCGCGCCATGGTCGAGGCCCTCAAGGAGCGGCTCGGCTTTTCCCAGGGCATCCTGGGCGGCATGGCCGAGCCCTGCCTCGTGGCGGACATGGACGGCAGGATCACTTTCCTCAACGCGCCCATGCTCCGGCTCATGGGGGTGGACGGCGAGCCCGAGGCGCACCTGGGCCGCAGGCTGGACGACTTCTTCGCCCATGACGCCGAACTGGCCGCGCAGGTGGCCCTGGCCCTGGGCGAGAACGCCCCCCGGGCCCTGGACGAGCACCAGGGCACCACGGGCCGGGGCGGGGAGTATTTCCTGCGCCTGGCGGCAACGCCCATCTACGACCTGGACGGCAAGCCCCTGGGGGCCTTTGCCCAGCTCTCGGACCTCACGGACCTCAAGGCCCGCGAGCGGGAGATACTGGAGCACGGCCGCGTGCTGGCCGAGACGGCCCGCCGCGCCCTGGGCATCGCCCGGCAGGTCCATGCCGACGCCGGGGAGCTCTCCGCCATCATGGACCAGGCCAACGGCCGGGCCGACAGGCAGCGCAGCCTCACCCAGGGCGTGGCCTCGGCCATGGAGGAGATGAACGCCACGGTGCTGGAGGTGGCCGGGAACGCGGCCGCCGCCGCCGGGCAGGCCGAGAACACCATGCACAAGGCCCGCGAGGGCGAGCGCACCGTGGGCGAGTCCGTGGAGGCCATCGGCCGGGTCAAGGACCACACGGACAGCCTCAAGGAGCGCATCGGCGTGGTCAGCGCCAAGGCCGAGGACATCGGCGTGGTCCTGGCCGTGATCAACGACATAGCCGACCAGACCAACCTGCTGGCGCTCAACGCCGCCATCGAGGCGGCCCGCGCCGGGGAGGCCGGGCGCGGCTTCGCCGTGGTGGCGGACGAGGTCCGCAAGCTGGCCGAGAAGACCGTGGCCGCCACCGGGCAGGTGGAGCAGGCCGTGGGCGGCATCCGCGACGACACGGGCCATGCCGTGGCGGGCATGAACCGCGCGGCCGAGGCAGTGGACAAGGCCACCGGGCTGGCGCGGCTCTCGGGCCAGGCTTTGGAGGAGATTCTCGCCCTCGCCGGGGATACCTGCGACCAGGTCCGCTCCATCGCCGCCGCCGCCGAGGAGCAGTCCTCGGCCAGCGACGAGATCAGCCGTTCCGTCACCGAGGTCAGCACCCTGGCGCGGGACACGGCCTCGGGCGTGGATCAGGCCCTGGTGGCCGTGGACAGGCTGGCAGGCCAGGCCGACGGGCTGAAGGCCCTCATCGCGGACCTGGAGCGCGGGCGCGGGGGCTGACGCGCGGGCTTCGTCTTCCCGGAGCACATTCCTTCAGGGCCCGTCCTTTGAGAGCCCGCCGTTTCAGGCCTGCTCGCGCGGTGCGGGCCCTTTCCGGCACGGCCGGCCGCATCCGGGGCAGGCGAGGCTTTTCCCGGCTTGGCTTTGGCGTTCCCCCCGCCCCCACGCCCCACGCTCCCGCCCTTCTCGTTCCCCAAAAACCCGTATTCCCATGTCGCCTCGTTTCTCCCTGCGGAGGGCTCCGGCTCGCGGCCAGGGGAGTATCCGTCGAGTGGTGCTTCAGGGATGCGCGGCTGCACGGCGCAAAGGGAGAGCAGGCCCACGAGGACCCGGTTCACTGCTTCGTTTGCGCAACGTGGCGGATCGCCGCGTATCTGCCGCCCGGAATTACTTCTTGTACACCGCGCCCGTGGAGGCGCTCGTCACCTGCGCGGCGTAGCGCCGCAAAAACGGCGAGGTGATCTCTTTCTCCAGCGGCTTGAACGCGGCCCGGCGCGCCTCCAGCTCGGCCTCGTCCAGCAGCAGGTCGAGCGTGCGGGCCGGGATGTCGATGGCGATCCTGTCGCCCTCCCGCACCAGGCCGATGGTCCCGCCCTCGGCGGCCTCGGGGCTCACGTGGCCGATGGCCGCGCCTCGCGTGCCGCCGGAGAAGCGGCCGTCGGTGATGAGCGCCACGTCCGCGCCAAGCCCCATGCCCGAGATGGCCGAGGTGGGCGTGAGCATCTCGCGCATGCCCGGGCCGCCCTTGGGCCCCTCGTAGCGGATGACCACCACGTCCCCGGCCTGGATCTTCCCGCCGAGAATGGCGGCCACGCCGTCCTCCTCGGAGTCGAACACGCGGGCCGTGCCCGTGCGCCGCATCATCTCCGGGGCCACGGCCGCCTGCTTGACCACGCAGCCGTCGGGCGCGAGGTTGCCCTTGAGGATGGCGATGCCGCCCTCCTTGGAATAGGGCGTCTCCACGGGGTGGACCACCTCGGGGTCGAGGTTGGCCGCGCCCAGGTCCTCCAGGTTTTGGCCCAGGGTCCTGCCCGTGACGGTGAGCGCGCCGAGCTCCAGCGCGCCGATCTTCCTCAGCTCGCTCATGACGGCCGGGATGCCGCCAGCGGCGTGCAGGTCCTCGATGTGGTGGTGCCCGGCCGGGGAGAGCTTGCAGAGGTTGGGCACGCGGCGGCTCACCTCGTCGAAGATGTCGAGGGTCAGGGGCAGCCCGGCCTCGTGGAACACGGCGGGCAGGTGCAGCACGGTGTTGGTGGAGCCGCCCAGGGCCATGTCCATGGCCACGGCGTTCTTCACTGATTTCTCGGTGACGATGTCTCGCGGCTTGATGTCCGCCTTGAGCAGCTCCATGACCTGGAAGCCCGCGCTCTTGCCCAGGCGCAGGCGGTCCGCCATGACGGCCGGGATGGTGCCGTTGCCGGGCAGGGCCAGGCCGATGGACTCGGAAAGACAGTTCATGGTGTTGGCTGTGAACATGCCCGAGCAGGAGCCGCAGGTGGGGCAGGCGGAGCGCTCCAGGTCCGCGAGCTGGTCCTCGGTCATGTCGCCCCGGCGCACGCGGCCCACCCCCTCGAACACGGAGATGAGGTCCGTGGCCGCGCCGCCCTTGCCCCGGGCCGAGGCCCCCGCGAGCATGGGCCCGCCGGAGACGATGATGGCCGGGATGTTCAGCCGCAGCATGGCCATGAGCATGCCCGGCACGATCTTGTCGCAGTTGGTGATGAGCACCAGGGCATCGAAGGGGTGCGCGCTGGCCATGATCTCCACGGAGTCGGCGATGATCTCGCGGCTGGGCAGGGAGAAGCGCATGCCCTCGTGGTTCATGGCCAGGCCGTCGCACACGCCTATGGCCGGGAACTCCATGGGCGTGCCGCCGTTCATGCGGATGCCGTCCTTGACGCTCTTGGCCAGGAGGTGGAGGTGGGAGTGGCCGGGGATGACCTCGTTGGCCGCGTTGCAAACGCCCACCAGCGGGCGGGCCATCTCCTCGCGGGTCATGCCCATGGCGTAGAGCAGGGAACGGTGGGGGGCCTTCTCCAGCCCGTGGGTCATCTTCTTGCTGCGCATGTGGTTCTCCTTCGAGTACGGAGCGCCGGACGTCCCGCCCGGACGAGCCCCGAGATATGATATGAAAGACTGCGCCCTGCTGCCCGACTACTTGTATGCATCATGAGCGAACACGGCGCGAAATTTCTGGCCCTGCCGGGGCCGGGCTACCTCCTCACGGCCACGAAGGAGCCGAGCATGCAGACCAGGGCGGCCGCCCCGGCCAGGGAGGCCCACTGCTGCCAGGGCAGGAACTCCACGCGCAGGTACAGGGGCGGGAAGTCGAAGACCCCGGCCAGGCGGCGCTGGGCCAGGGCCAGGGCCCCGATGCCGAGCCCGCCGCCCAAAAGCCCCAGCAGCATGCCCGCCACCATGAGCGGCCCGCGAATGTACCACGGGGTGGCCCCCACGAGGGAGAGGATTTCAATTTCGTCGCTCCTGGTCAAGAGCGAAAGGCGCATGGTGTTGCCCACCACAAGGCCCACCAGCAGCGTCAGCAGCCCGATGACCGGCCAGAGCACGCCGCGCACCAGCCCGGTCCAGCCGTGGGCCAGCTCCAGCTGGAAGGGGTTGTAGTGCACGCTGCGCACGCCGGGCAGGGCGCGCAGCCGCGCCAGCAGTCCCTCGGCCCAGGCGTGGCCTTCGTCCCCGGGGCGCACGCGGAAGCTGAGCCAGGCGGACGCGGGCAGGGGGTTGTCGCCCTCCAGCCAGGAAAAGTCCGTGTTGCCCCCCGCCGCTTCCCCGCCGCCATTGCCGCCCCCGCCGCCCCCGCCAAGAGTCGCTGCCAGCTCGGCCAGGGCCTGGTCCGGGGTGTAGGTCTTCATGGCGGCCAGGCCCGGCAGCCCGCGCAGCTCGCCCACCTGCGCGGCCACGGCCGCCTGGTCCGCGCCCGGAGCCCAGTACACCTGGAATTCCACCTGCCCCCGGCTCTTGACCAGCTGGGCGTCGACGTTGTGCAAGAGCAGCAGGAAGCCCCCGGCCAGGAGCACCACCAGGGCCACGGTGGCCAGGGTCAGCAGGTTGGCCACGGGGTGGCGGGCCATGTCCGCCAATGCCCGGCCAAGTGCGCGCAGCAGGGCGGTCACGGCCGGGGCTCCTCCCGGCCTTCGCCCGCGGGCGGGGCGCAACGCTCGGGTGAGGCGTCGTCCGCACCGCCGGGGCCCTTGCGCTCGGCCATGCACCCGCCCTCCAGGTGGATGATCCGCGCCTCGGGCACGCGCCCCAGCACGTGGCGGCTGTGCGTGGCCATGATCACCGTGGTGCCGTAGGCGTGGAACTGCCGGAAGATGTCCATGAGGTGGTCGGTGAGGTCGGGGTCGAGGTTCCCGGTGGGTTCGTCGGCCAGGATGAGCTTGGGGTTCACGACCATGGACCGGGCGATGGCCACACGCTGCTGCTCGCCGCCGGAGAGGC
>JBFWJM010000002.1:0-41076 GCA_050253205.1 Desulfovibrionaceae bacterium | reverse complement strand
AGGCGCGCGCGGATCGAACGGGCGGGCCGGGCGCGGGGGTGGCCAGGCGCGAGGAGCGGCCGGGGCCGAAGCGTATGCGAAATACGTGAGGGTCCGGCCACGACGAGCAACGCCGCCACCCCCGATGCCCGGCCCGCCCGTCAGCTTTTGGTGGAGAGGACCCCCCCACCCCCGGACTCGTGCTGGACGACGGTCCCGGCGGAGATGTTGGTGGTGGTGGAGAGGTCGAACTCGAACACGGGCGAGCGGTTCTCCACGAACACGAGGTCCGTGTTGCGGACGTTGTTCTGCTCGGTGACGTGGTTGAGGTCCACGTCCTCGGAAAAGTCGTTCGCCACCGTGCGCGAATCGTCGAAGGCGAGGGTTCGGTTTTCCACGAAGTTCACCAGGCTCTGGTGCTCGTTGTTGTAGACGTTCTCCACGTTTCGCGTGGTGGAGTTGTCGAATACGGCCTGGTAGTCCATGGATTCGGAGAAGTCGAAGCTCGCATCGCGCGAGTAGTCGAGGTTCAGGTTCAGGCTGTCCTCGTAGCGCACGTCCGTTGCGAGGTTCACCTCGCTCACGTTGTTCACGGTGTGCTGGTTGGCGAAATGCTGCTCGGTGACGTCCGTATCATTCCTGGAAAAATCGTTCTGCACGCTCCTGGAGGAATCCACGAGCATCTCGTGGCTGTCCTCGTAGCGCACGTCCGTTGCGTTGTTGATTTCCGTGGTGTTGTTGGCGGTGCTGGCCTGGGTCACGTGCTGTTCGCTGACGGCGGTCTCGTTCTGGGAGTAGTCGTTTTGCACGGCCCGGTCTTCGCCGAGGGAGACGTTGGTCACCTGTTCCGACCCGAGGTCATAAGCCACCTGCACGGTGCTGGCCTGCACGGCGCTGGAGTGGTCGTTGACCACGGTGTCGAACCCGGAATCCACCACGCGGGAGGTGGAGTTGTCGGCCTGGACGGCATAGGTGGTCTGGCTCTGGAAGGAGCTGTCCGAGTGGGGCTCGAAGCGCTGCTCCAGGTTCAGGTCGTAGCTCACGGCCATGGACGCGTTCTGGTGGGTGGTCACGGACGAGTCCACGGTGTTGTGCGTGGAGAAGTCGAAGTGCTGGTTGCGCTCGCCGGTCTGGGCCAGGTCCTGGAAGGGGTTGGTCTTCATGGCCTGGAGCAGCCCGGTGCCGTCCACCATGTCGGTGGTCAGAAAGCCCTTCATGGGCCCGGCCGGTTCCCAGACGTGCTTGAGCTCCGTGGGCTTCCAGGCCTCGGTGGAAATCTCGTGGTGGTAGGTGTCCGTGGGCCAGCGCTGGACGTGGCTGTCCTTGGGCGGGTGCCAGTCGGTCATCTTGTGCGGGGTGACGCGCCCTGGGTTCGGCGGGTTCACCCGGCCGGGGGGAATATTGGGCGAGATGCCGAGCTTGGGCGTGATGGGCACGTGGCTGCCGGGCACGAAATGGCTCCCGCCCATGCCCATGGGCACCATGCCGCCGGGGGTGAAGTGGGAGAAGCCGGGCGTGGGCGCGGCGTTGCCCGAGGGGGTGAAGTGCGTGCTGCCCGGGCTCAGGGGGGAGTGGCCCGTGGCCGGGGAGATGTTGCCCCCGCTCTGCACCAGCCCGAGCCCGAGCCCGCCGGAGGCCGGGGCCACGTTGCCCCCGCCGCCGGGGGAGACGAGCCCCCCGGGGGAAAAATGGCCCGCGCCGCCCGAGATGGGCCCCGTGGCCCCGCCGGGCGCGACCCCGCCGCCGCCCAGGCCGATGCCGAGCCCGCCCGTGGCCGCGCCCACGCCCGAAGAGGAGGCCACGCCGGGCCCCCCGCCGACGGGCCCCGCAGGGCCGCCCACGAAGCCCGTGCGCCCGGGGGAGACGTCGATGGGCACATGGGCCGGGGTGGTGTCGATGGGTACGTACCCCGCCGGGGACACGGGAACGTGCCCCGCAGGGCCGATCTTGACCTCGCCGGGATCACCCGCACGAAAAGACCCGGCCGGGCCGGCGGTGGTTTGGCCCGGCGGACCAGCGACGATGAAGTCGGTCACGCCCATGGACATGGAACAAGGCCTCGATGGTGTGCGCGGAAGGTCGAGGGTTTGCGGTGCCGTCGCTCCTGACGGCCATGGTCCAGATATAGGCCCCTGCGGATTCGGTGTCAAGAAAGCCTCTCCCAAAGGCTGTCAATAGGGTATTTCCATCCTTTTGCTTTCCAATCGCCTTCCCTTTTCATCCTCCCGCAAAAACCGGGGCTACACTGGCGGCCGCCCGGAATGACCCAGGCGAAAAACAACACGCAAGGAGGACCCCATGGGAGGATCCGAAACCATCATCATGACCCTGGCCAGCGTGGCCAGCACGTATGCGCGCATGTCCGCCAACCGCCAGAGCAGCGGCACGGACACCGCCGAGAAGGAGCGCGAGCGCATCGCCGCCGAGGAGCGGCGGCGCGCCGACGAACGCCAGCGCCAGCGCGAGCAGCGCCGGGAAGAGGATCGCGAACGCGCGCGGCTCCAGCAGGAGAAGCTCTCCGCCGCACCGCAAACCCTGGCCACCTCGGGCTCGGGCCTGCTCGGCCAGGCCGACGTGGCCCACACCGGCCTCAAGGCCAAGCTGGGGGAGTGAGCCATGTACCCGACCCACGAACCCGAACTCATCGACTGGATCGCCTCGCGGCTCTCCAGCATGGAAGAGACGCGCGCCCCCTGGGAGGCCGTCTGGGAGGAGATCGCGGACTACATGCTGCCGCGCAAGAACTCCTTCACCTCCAACCCTACCAGCCGGGGAGCGGGCGACGAACTCATCTTCGACTCGACCCCGACACACGCCCTGGAGATACTGGCCTCCAGCCTCGGCGGCCTGCTGACGAACCCGGCCCTGCCGTGGTTCACCATCCGCGCGCGAAACGCCAAACAGGGCGACCGCGACGAAACCCGCGCCTACCTCGACGAGGCCAGGCAGCGCATGGCCCGGCTGTTCAACGACGAGGACACGGGCTTTCAGACCTTCGTCCACGAGCTCTACCTCGACGTGGCCCTGCTGGGCACGGCGGTGATGTACGTGGAGGCGGACGCGGACTGCGTGGCGCGGTTCTCCACCCGGCCCCTGGGCGAGATCTTCGTGGCGGAGAGCAACCGGGGCGTGGTGGACACCGTGTTCCGGCGCTACCAGCTCACGGCCCGCCAGGCCTTCCAGGAATGGGGCGAGGACTGCTCCCCCGCCGTGCGCGAGATGGCCGAGCAGCGCCCGGAGGAGAAGCTGGAGATCGTGCACGCGGTGTTCCCGCGTGCGGACCGCGACCCGCGCGGCTTCACCAGCCGCGACTTCCCCTACGCCTGCGTCTACATGGAAACCGCCACCCGGCACCTGCTGGAGGAGTCCGGCTACCTGGAGCTGCCGTACATGGTGCCGCGCTGGGCCAAGGCCGCCGGAGACGTGTACGGCCGGGGCCCGGGCCTCACGGCCCTCTCGGACGTGCGCGTGCTCAACGCCATGAGCCGCACCGCGCTCATGGCCGCCGAAAAGATGAGCGACCCGCCGCTCATGGTGCCGGACGACGGCTTCCTCGGGGCCATCCGCTCCGGGCCGGGCGGCCTCTCCTACTACCGCGCGGGCAGCTCGGACCGCATCGAGGCCCTGCCCGTGAACGTGGACCTGCGCGCTACCGAGGCCATGATGCAGGCCAGGCGCGAGTCCGTCCGGCGCATCTTCCTGACGGACCAGCTCCAGCCCGAGGCCGCGCCCCACGTAACGGCCACGGAATCCATCATCCGCCAGGACGAGAAGATGCGCGTGCTCGGGCCCGTGCTCGGACGCATGCAGACGGAATTCCTTGGCCCGCTCATCCGCCGCGTGTTCCAGATCATGATCCGCGCGGGCGTGCTGCCCCCCCTGCCGAGGGGCCTCGGCCCCCAGGACCTGGAGGTGGAATACCTCTCGCCCATCGCCCGGGCCCAGAAGCAGCAGGAGGCCCAGGGGTTGGCCCAGGCCATGCAATACCTGCAACCCCTCGTCGGGGCTTCGGATTCCTTCCGGATCATGGACAACTTCCGCACGGACCGCATCGCGCGGCACGCGGCGGAGCTCTTCGGCACGCCCGAAGACTACCTGCGCTCGGAGGAAGAAGTGGAGGCCATGCGCACGACCATGATGGAGCAGGCCGCAGGCCTGGCTGCGGCACAGGCGCAGGCCCAAGCGCAAGGCCAAATGCAAGAGCAGGGGCAGTACCCCGGCCAGGGGGCTCCCGGAGGGCCTTCGGGAGGGCCTCCGGGCATGGAGGAGGGCGCAGGCGCGGCCTGACGAGGAGGGCGGGCCTGCCGCTGGCAATGCGCCCCGGCCCGCTCCCCTGTCAATAGGGTAATCGCCTCCCTTTGCTTCCCGATAACGGGGCAAACGCCGCCCGGGGCCCAAACCGGGGGTATGCTGCCCCAAGCCTGGCTC
Source organism: Desulfovibrionaceae bacterium (assembly GCA_050253205.1). GTDB lineage: Bacteria > Desulfobacterota > Desulfovibrionia > Desulfovibrionales > Desulfovibrionaceae > JAHJKV01. Next base: position 36,669 of record JBFWJM010000002.1, on the reverse strand, counting down.
GACAACCAAAGGAGAAACACGATGGACCACCCCTTCGAACTGCACAAGGCCTACCTGCGGCTCTTCTCGGGCGCGGACGGCGCGCGCGTCATGACCGACCTGGAGCGGCGCGGCTTCTACCGCGAGCCCGCCTTCTCGGCGGAGCCCGCACGCCTGGCGTTCAACGAAGGACGCCGCTCCCTGGTGCTGCACGTCAAGCAGATGCTCGACGAACGCAACTTCGCGCGCTTTGGCGCGCAGGGCGCGCACCGGGAGGACGAATAGCGGCTAGGGCAACGCGTAGAGCGTGTTCAGATGCGAAACCCAGGTGCTGAACGCCAGGGTGGTCGCATAGAACAGCGCGCAGAGCATCGCGGTACGGAAGAAAAAGGAAAGACGCGGCATGAACAACTCCTTGCGCCCGAAACGCCATGATCAGGGCAATTGACGCCTGACCTATCGGGAAGCAAGACGCATGCCTACCCGGCGGCCACCCCGCCGGACAAACCACAAGGAGAAAAAGATGAACAATCAAGAGATGATGATGAGAAGCCCGGCCCTCGGCGGCCAGCAGATGGCCTCCGGGCAGGACGACTGGCGCTTGACGCTCCCCCAGGACTGGACCGTGGCCGTGCGCGGCGAGGACGGCCTCCAGCGGGAGATTCCCCTGCGCGAGCACCCCACCCTGGGGCGCTACGCCTCCAAGGACGAGGCCGTGAAGGCCCTGGTCCATGCCCAGCGGCTCATCGGCCGCCGCCCGGAGCCCATGGGCCAGTACGCGGCCGCCCCGCCCGAAGGCCCCGACGCCTACGGCCTGCCCGACCTGGACCTGCCCGACGGCTTCGAGCTCGACGACGACCTGCGCACCGCTTTCCGCGCCAAGGCCTTCGAGCTCGGCATCAGCCCCGAGCAGGCGCGCGGGCTGTACGAGTGGTTCCTGCCGCGCAACATCGCCGCCTGGCAGGGCAAGATGGACGAGGACCGCCTGAACGACGAACGGGAGATGGAGACCCTGCGGGCCGTGCACCGGGGCGAGAGCGAGGGCGTGCTCGAATCCGCCCGGCAGGCGGCCATGGCCCTGGGCGGCGAGGAGCTGTCCATGGCCCTGGAGGAAACCGGGGCGGGCAGGCGCGCCGTGGTGCTCTCGGCCCTGGCGCGCATGGCCCCGATGCTCACCGAGGGCAGGCTGCGCTCCAGCGGGGCCGGGCCCGGCAGGATGCTCGGCGAGGAGCAGTTGACGGAAATGATGCGCGACCCGCGCTACCACGACCCCACCCAGCGCGACCCCGCCTTTGTGCGGCGCATCGAGCAGGGCTTCGAGCGGCTCTACCCCGGCTCGTACCAGCCGGGCAACCGCGTCTGAACAAAAAAGGGCGGCCGAGGCCGCCCGAAAACCAACAGGGGAGCCCGGCCACGCCGGGTTCCCCGTTTCTTTCGCTAATGGCTCATGACCCCGATGACCAGGGTCTTGGTCAGGTCTTCTTCCCGCTCGTTGACCACGGTCTCCGGCACGAACTCCCTGGGCTCGAACTGCTGCACCCTGTCGGCGGGCTGGTTGTCGCCATAGTTGTTGGCCAGGTCGGCCATGCGGTCCATGGCCGCGCGGTCCGCTTCGGTGTTGCTGGCGAAGCTGGCAAACACGGTCAACGCCAACATGAGCGACATGCACAAAATCATCGACTTCATATGGTAACCTCCCCGGGTCGCGCCCGGCAGAGCGTGGGCTTTACGTCGGACTTTCGGCCCAGGCAAGCGTTTTTCCCTCGCCAAGCCCCGTTTCAGGGGTATGCAATCGGCCAACACTTGTCTACATATATTCTAGATAAACTATAATTCTTTATTCCGCCGCAAGGTTGGGGCATCGCCCCGCAGCGTCGCTCCCGGGCGCTACGCAAGCGCCCCGCCGAACCGACGCCGAAGCGTCAAAATCCCATCGCGGCGCAGGCCTGCGCATCCTTACCCAGCAACACCCGTGCCACGCAGTCGAGTGCGGGAAGGGTTTTTCCCTGGTCGGCATCGCTCTTGGCCTGGGCCAGGAGCCCCGCCAGCGCACCCGGCTCCGGGCCGAGAATACGCTCCCTGGCCAGGGCGGCCGCGTTCCGGTCCAGGGCGAAGAGGCGCTCGTAGTCCAGCGCGGCCTGCACGCTGCGCCCCAGGGCGGCCAGGGAGCGGGCCCGGTAGTAGAGCGGCAGCGGGTCCACGGCCTTGCCCGCGTTGTCCTGCTCGGCCCCGGCGCCCTCCAGGCCGATGATCCGGCTGAAGTCCTCCACGGCCAGGGTGTGCTCGCCCAGGCGCGCCCGGCAGAAACCCCGATTGAGCAGGGCCACCCGGTGCGTGGGGTGCTCGGCGAGCACGGCGCTGAAATCCTCGGCCGCCTGGACGTACTTTCCGGCCAGCGAGCGCGCCAGCCCCCGCCCGGCCAGGGCCCAGGAATCGTCCTTTCCCTCGGAGATGTTCGCGGAAGTGTTCGCGGGGGCGTTTTCCGGAGCGGCAAGGGCGGCGGAGTAGTCCGCCTCGGCCCGGGGGGCATCGCCCCGGCGCAGATGCACGTAGGCACGCTCCAGCAGGGCGGCGCGGTTTTCCGGCGTCAGGGCCAGGGCCTGGTCCAGCTCGGCCAGGGCCTCGCTCCATTGGCCGGAAGCGGCCAGGGCGCGCCCGGCTTCCAGGCGCTCCCCGGCCGCCCGGGCAACCGCCTCGGCGGACGAATCCTCCGGCGGCCTGGGGGCCTTGGTGGCGCACGAGGCGAACGCCAGGACACAGGCCAGGAGGACCGCCGCGAGAACGGATCGCGGCATGTTGCGCGTCGTAAGGCGCTGCATGGGCCGATCCTCCCCCTGTCTCCGAACCCTGTCAACAGGGTAATCTCGTCCTTTTACCACCCTTTTGCTTTCCATTTTCATCCGGGCCCGAAAACCGGGGGTAGACTGCCCTCACCGCACGGCCCCCGCGCTCGGCGAACCCCCTCGGCGGACACCCTCCCCGCGGCGCGGCAGGACACCCGGCGGATCTCATCAACCTCAACCATCGACAGGAGGGAAACACCATGTCGACCGAAATCACCAACGGCTTCATCAACATGTACGTCAGGGACGTGCACAACGCCTACCAGCAGCGCGGCTCCAAGCTGCGCCCCACCGTGCGCCTCCAGGCGGAGGTCACGGGCTCCACCTGCATCTTCCAGAAGAACGGCAAGGGCGCGGCGGGCCTGAAGACCCGCCACGGTAACGTGCCGCTGATGAACATCCAGCATTCCACCGTGAGCTGCAACCTGGAGGACTGGTACGGAGCGGACTACGTGGACAAGCTCGACGAGCTCAAAAGCAACACGGACGAGCGCCAGGTGGTGGCCAACGCCGGGGCCTGGGCCCTGGGCCGCAAGATCGACGAGCTGCTGCTCACCCGGCTGGACGACACCACCGCCGTCATCGCCGAGAACGAGTCCGGCCTGAGCAAGGCCAAGATCCTGGAGGCCTTTGCCCGGCTCAACGAGGCGGACGTGCCCGACGACGGCAACCGCTTCGCCGTGGTGGGCGCCCACCAGTGGAACGAGCTGCTGAACATCTCGGAGTTCAAGTCCGCGGACTACGCCGGCGACATGTTCGCCTGGCTCAAGGGCACCGAGAGCCGCCGCTGGCTGGGCATCACCTGGATCTTCCATTCCGGCCTGCCGCTTGATGGCGGCACGCGCAAGTGCTTCCTCTACCACAAGAACGCCATCGGCCTGGCCGAGGCGCAGGGGGTCAAGTGCTTCGTGGACTGGGTGCCCGAGAAGGCCGCCCACCTGGTGAACCACCTGCTCTCGGCCGGAGCCTGCCTCATCGACCCCGAGGGCGTCATCGAGATCCAGTGCGACGACGACGCCGCCATCGCCTAACCCGACAACCGAAAGGAGAAATACCATGGCTTACAACGCCACCCACATGCGCCTCATGGGCGGAGTCCCGGGGCAGCAGCTCTTCCTCTACCGCAGCGAGGACGAATCCGCCGAGGTGATCGCCGAGGGCTACTTCGACCCCGCCGTGGAGCACTACAACCTCACCGAGGGCGACGTGGTCCTGGCCGTCACCGGCTTCGGCACGGCCAACGGCCTGGGTGCCTACGTGGTCAGCGTGGCCGAGGGTTCCGCCTCGCTCACGGCCCTGGCCTAGCGCGAACCGCAACCGAAACGGGGGGCGCGAAGCGCCCCCCCCTGACCACAAAAGGCAAGGAGAAAAAGGACATGAGCGAATCGAAAAAGCAACTGCTCCTGCGCGGCGCGCAGGACGGCGGGGCCGCCCTGGCACTGCTCGCTGCGGGCACGCTGCTCGCGGGGAGCGTCCCCGTGGGCCTCGGCCTGGCCTCGGCATACTGCCTGGGCAGCGCCCGGGCCATCCACGACCTCTGGAAGCAGGCGAAGGCCGACGCGGCGAGCGCCTGAGCAGGCTGCGGCCGCGAGGCCATTCGGCCCTGCAATCAACTGGCCGTGCAATCAACTGGCCGTGAAAACATCCGGCCATAAAACATCCGGCCATGAAACCATCTGGTCATGAAACCCAGGGGGCGGGGTCCGGCCCCGCCCTTTCCAACACTGGAGAACTCCAGTATACGCAACAGGAGATCAAAATGTCGACATTCGGATATGGACAACCCGTGGAAAAATGGATCGCCTACGACAACGGCTCCTACGAGCCCGTGGACCCCAACGGGGACCTTCGCAAGAAGCCGCGCGGCCAGGGCCGCCCGGACTGGTGGGTGGAAGACAAGGAACCCGGCTGGCAGCCGAAGAGCTTCGCCCCCACCAAACGGGGGCAGCAGGCCCGGCAAAAGGCCGGAGACGCCAGCAACCAGCCAGGAGTGCTCCAAAAATTGCCTGCCAAGCCGATGCCCATGACCACCTTTGTGGAACACGAAGCGGTCAACCCCATGGACTGGCTCAGGCCTGGAAGGCAATATTCCGGCGCTGGCAAGAGCGTCGAAAACAAGGTCGAACCGTTGTATTTGGGCCTTGGACAGCACGCCAAGACCCACAAGGAAGCGGATATGATGCAGACCCAGCATCGGAACACCGGCCACGCCATGGCGCGGCTGGGCGGCAAAAATAACGGCGAAGTGGTGCCCCTGGACTGGAGGGCTGAAAACCCCCGAAAGGCGATCTCTGAGCAATTTGCGCCAGCCTCTTACGCTCAACCCAATTTCGCTCGGGATGCCCGGAACCTGGCCCAGGCCGAAAAACGACGTACCCAACCGGACTTCGCCCGGGATACCCGGGACCTTCAGGCGGCGGAAGGGGCGCAGCCCAAGGCCGACGCCCCCTACCGCCCGCCGCGCATGCTGGAGGCGGGGGAAACCTTCGGCGACCCGAACGTGGACACCAGCATTCTCAACCTGTTCAAGGAATTGCCCAACAAGGACAACTACCGGGAACCCAGCTGGCTGGAGGGGACCATCCTCGACGCCAGCGCGCAGAAAGCCGCTGAGGAAATCGCAAAAAACTTCTTTTCATCGACTGTCGCCCGAGGCTTTGGCTTGTTCAACAAAGGACTGGGACCCGCCGGATTTCTCTTCAGCCCACAGACAGCTCACGCCCCAACCCTACAGGACACAGAGGTCTTTCAGGATGAAAAGAACTGACGCACGTACAAACAAACTCCTTCGTTTTGCTGCAAAAATGGCTCTTGGCGATGCCGTCCTCTGCGTTGTTATCTGGCTTATATCCGGAAGCATTGAAGCTGCGGCGGCGATCTTCATCACCTACAGCATTCTTTCCATAGGGGTTCTCCATCTGCAATGGTGCCTATTCAAGCGAGAGGAGAGAATTGACAATGAATGACATCAAACAAAAAATGCTCCGGCAATTCCTCCGAGAAGTCGCCATTGCGCTTCTGCTCTCATTCCTCGTCCTGTACTTCTCCGAAAATGTCACAGCGTCATGCGCGGTGGCCGCGGCATACCTCGTCGCTTCGTTGCGATACCTTCATTATCGATTTCGGGCGATGCAACAAGAATACAAGAACAACCAATGAACCGCAACACAACCGAGGACATTGCCTCTCTTCTTCTGTATGTTGCGATAGTCGCAGCAATATTGGGCGTTGTGTGGTTTTTCTCCAGAAATTTTGAAGCAGTCGTCATCCTTGGAATAGCGTTTGCCTTCGCATCGCTAAGATTGGTTCATTTTCTCTGGAGAAGCCGACAGCAAGATTCAAGAGGCAAGGACAAAGAGAACAGCTGAAAACCCGAAACAACCCGGCGGCCCCGTTCGCGGGGCCGCTTTCCCCGCCCGGCTAAACGCTCACCCCGGTCTTTGCAGCCCTATGCCCCCCCGAGCACCCGCCGCGCCGCCTCCATGAACCCCTCGGCCAGGGAGGAGGCATGCGCCTGGGCGTGGCGCACAAGCCGCACCGGAACCTCTGGAGCGCGCTCGGCCCACTGCACGGCCACCAACCGCTCCATGCCCACCGCGCAGCCCGCGCCCCCGCTCCCCAGCAACGGTTCGGGCATGACGCCGACCCCCTCCCCGGCCGCCACGCAGGCGGCCAGCGCGCCCAGGGCACCCATCTCCACCGTGCGCGCGGGCTCCACCCCGGCCTCGGCCAGGGCCGCCAGCACGGGCCGGGCCACCCCCGGCTCGCTCCCGGGCAAAAACAACGTCTCCCCGGCCAGCGCCGAGGTGGGCACCCCGAGCCGCCCGGCCAGGGCGTGCCCGCGCCCCACAGCGAGGCAAACCCGCCACCGCGCCAGCTCCTCCTCCACCAGGTCCGCGCCCTTCCCCTCGGCCCCCAGGGTCAGGGCCACATCCGCCCCGCCGGAGGAGAGCTCCTCCGCCAGGCCGCGAGCCGGGCAGACGCGAACCTCCAGGTCCGCCCCCGGAAAACGCTCGCCGAACCCCCGGACCAACGCCGGGCCTTGCGCCAGGGCCACACTCCCGGCAACGGCCACGCACAGCCGCCCGCGCACCTCGCCCCCGGCAGCGCCGCGCGCCTCCTCCTCCAGGTCGATCATCCTGCGCGCATACTCCAGCAGCCGCTCCCCCACCGGGGTCAGCTCAACGCGCCTGCCCAGGCGCGCGAAGAGCGGCGCGTTCAGGCTCTCCTCCAGCCCCTGCACCTGGGCCGAAACCGTGGACTGCGCATACCCCAGGGCCTTGGCCGCGCGGTTGAAGCTGAGCAGCTCCGCCACGGTGGCAAAGGTTCGCAACTGCCGAAGCTCCATGGCCCCCTCCCTCCCGAACGTGCCGGATGATCGATCGATGTTTTCGCAACTTCAGGCCCGATGCTGCTTTCATATCGACAGAAGCGATCAAACACAACCCGGAGGGTCGGGCCGGGAAACCCTGTCAATAGGGTAATCGCGTCCTTTTGCTGCCCTCTGGCGGGGTGATTTCATCCCGGGGGGGAAACCGGGGCTATACTCCGGGCTCGGGCCGCAAGGCCCGCCTAGGTGCGAAGGAGAAGGAAGCGCAGCGCCCCCGGCCCGAACAGCCGACCAACGAGCCAGGCCAGGCGGCGGCCGTTGCGGGCGCGCAGGGGGACGGTCCCCGGTTCCTCCTCCTGGCCCCGGCTTTCGAGGTAGCGCGCCGCGAACCACGCGGCCAGCCCCTCCTGCCAGGAGAGCGCCAGCGGAAAGAGGAGCGCGTCAAAGAAGGCGTGCAGGCATTCCCGTGCGGGGGTGCGGTTGTGGTAGGCCAGGGCCACCTGGTGCGCCAGCTCCCGCTCCAGCCCGGGACCGTAGAACACCAGGACGCCCCGCTCGCGCAGGGTTCCGGCCAGAATCGGCACGAACCAGAGCAGCGCGCAGAGGAGCGCGAGGAAGAGCAGGAACGCCGGGTCGAACCACCCGGCCCAGAGCATGGCCAGCCCGGCCGCCGCGAGCCCATGGACAGCGCCATAGGCGGCCACCCGCCGCCAGCGCGAGGGGCTGAGCGCGAAGTCGTCGCGCTCGTACTCGTCGGTGAGGCCCGGCTCCAGGAAGCGGACGTCCCGCCCCCTGATGGGCGGCCGCCCGAGCCCCATGTCCCGGGCGAACCAGGCCACCACGTCCCTGGTCAGTTCCTTCTCGGCTTCGGTCATGCTCCGTCCTGTGCGGCCCGTGCTCCGGGCGCGAGGCCCGGGGTCGTCCCAACATAGACAAGGGGAAATACGATGGCAACGAGCGTCGTGGAAATCTGCAATAACGCCCTGCAAGACCTGGGCGAGGACACCATCACCACCCTGGCGGACACCACCCGTGCCGCCAGGCTCTGCAACCAACGCTGGCCCGCCACCAGGGACGCCGTGCTCCGGGCCCACCCGTGGAACTGCGCCATGGCCCGGGCCGAGCTGGCCGCCGCCACCGAGCGGCCCACATGGAAATGGGACTGGAGCTACCAGCTGCCCACGGACTGCCTGCGGGTGGTCGGCGTGGTGGATAGCGAGGAGCGCGACGTCGCCCAGTGGGAGGTGCAGGGCGGCACGCTTTTGTGCAACGAACCCGCACCCATCAACATCGCCTACGTGCGGCGGGAAACCGACCCCCGGCGCTACGACCCGCTCCTGGCGGAGGCGCTGGCCGCGCGCATGGCCGCCACCCTGGCCTACCCGCTCACGGCCTCCACCTCCCTGGCCCAGGCCCACTGGGAGGCCTACCGGGAGCGGCTGCTGGAGGCGCGCGGCGTGGATGCCCGCGAGGGCGTGCCCGAATCCGTGACGCCCACCACCTGGCTCTCGGCCAAGCTGGGCGCGCGCTGACGGGTGCTACAGATAGTGCGGCGGGGGCGGCTCGTCCCCGCCGCCATCCTCCGGCGCGGGCCCGGCCTGGCCCAGGGAGCGCACACGCTCACCCAGCAGGCGCACCCGCCGTTCCATTACCATGAGCTCGCGCTGCTGCGCGGCCACTTCCTCGCCGAGCTTCTCGATGGTCCTGTCCTGCAGGGCCACCAGCTCCTCCAGGCGCATGATGCGGTCTTCCATCGGTTCCTCCAATGAGTCCTCCAACGAGTCCTCCTATGAATCCAGCCAGGCCAGGGCGCGAACGGGCGAGCCCTCTCCCCCTTCCAGGGGCAGGGGCGCGCAGCAAAATGCGAACCCCGAGGCGGGCAGCCGTTCGAGCCCGGTGAGATTTTCCACGATGCACAATCCGGCCCGGCCCAACACGCGGTGCGCGGCCAGGGGGTCTTGCCCCTCTTCCGGGCGCGCGGGGTCCACGGAGGGCGTGTCGAGCCCGATGCCCGAGAGCCCGGCCCCGGCCAGCAGCGCTGCCGCCGCCGTGCTCAGGTGCGGCCAGTCTTCGTAATAGCCCGGGCCGCTCCAGCAGCGGCTCCAGCCCGTGCGCAGGAGCGCCCAGCCGCCGCGCCCGCCGAGCGCCACCAGCGCGCCCTCGTGCGGCCGAAGGTGTTCGGCGTCGATGATCCGGACGCCCTCCAGGGCGAGCACGCGGCCGGGCCCGAAAAACCGCCCCGGGGCCAGCGCCTCGATGGTCGCGCCGTCGGCCAGGGCATGACCCGGCGCGTCGAGGTGCGTGCCCGTGTGCGCGCCCAGGGCCAGCCGCGTGATGCGGTAGCCCCCGGCCTCCCGCCAGCGGGTTTCCACCTCCGGGGCCATGTCTCCGGGAAACACGGCCATGCCCCCGCGCAGGGGGTGGGAAAGATCGATCACCAGGCCGCCCATGGCCGCTCCTAGAGCCGCCGCACGTCGTACCCGGCACGGCGCAGCAGGTCCACCACGGACCGCTCGCCCACCAGGTGGCCGGACCCCACGACCACGAGATGGTCCCTGCCCGAGGCGAGGTAGCCCTCGACCTTCCGGGCCATGCCCACGTTGCGCTCGAAGAAGAGCTTCTCGAAGAACGGCCGCAACCCCGGGTCCGCGCGCAGATCCATGAACAGCCGCTCCTCCATGAGCGCCTCGTCGCCCGTCTTCCAGGCCTTGAGGAACACGGAGAGATCCTCCTCCAGGCGGTCCAGGTCCTGGAGGGTGTAGTGGACGAAGCCCTTGTAGTCCATCTCGACCAGGCTCTGGATGTCCCTGAGCTGCCGGGCCATGCCCTCCAGCTCGACGACGGGCTTGCCCTGGCCGTGGGCGCGTTCCAGGAAGTGCAGGTCGATGCCCAGGTCCGGCCGCAGGCCCATCTCCGCCAGGCGGCCCTGCATGGCCGCCATGATGGCGAACCAGGGGCGCATGTGCCGGAAGGGCGAGAGGTCGATGCCGTGCTCGGCCAGGTCGCGCTGCTGCTCTTGGGGGATGTCGTCGTCCAGGCTCTGGCCCTCGGGGTAGACCGCGCTTTCCAGGATGGCCTGGGCCTCGGGGGAGAGCGGCGCGGTGACGTCCGCCTCCACGGCCAGCACGTCGGCCCGCCTGTAAACGTTTTCTATTGTCGTGGAGAGGGGATAGATGCTCTCATCCGCCTCATGGACCGAGCCCAGGAGCCAGGCGGTGCAGCCCTGGCCGCGAACCTCCCAGAGCAGCCCCCGGCTGGCGGCCCCGTTCTGGGCATTTTGGGGCGCATTCTGTGCAGGCGCTGGCGTGGGGAGCAGCAGCGCCCAGAAAAACAGGAAGGCGGCAAACGCGGCGGCCGCACTACAGGCGCGGCGGCCCGTCAGGGTAGTGGTGGTCGTGTTGGTCGTCATGCTCTTTGTCCTTGCGTGTTCAGGTCAGGCAAAGTCGTGCGCCGCATCAGGCGGGCTCACGGGGTCGTCAGCAGTTCGATCATTCCGGCATAGGCGGGCCAGCCCGCCTGGAGCGCTCCGCGCTCGCCGTGGGTGTAGTCCGCGAAGTCGAACCCCGGGCTCACCGTGCAGCCCAGCAGGGCGAACGAGCCGGACTCCAGCCGGGCGCCCTGCCACGCCCCGCGCGGCACGAGCACCTGGGGCCGCTGCCCGGCGGCGAGGTCCGGCCCCAGCAGCAGCTCCCTGCCCGTGCCGTCCGGCGCGAGCTGGAGCATGCGCACGGGCCCGCCCAGGTAATGGTGGAAGATTTCATCCGTGGCCAGCAGGTGCATGGCCGAAAAGGTCTCCGGGGTCAGCAGGTAGTAGATGGCCGTGGCCTGGCTGCGGGCAGCGCCGTAGCGTGCGGGCAGGTGGTCGGCGGCCAGTTCTTCCGCGCAGCGGTACGTCTCGCGGAAGAAGCCGCCCTCGGCCGGATGCGGCTCCAGGCCCAGCAGTTCGATGACCTCCCGCGCCGAGGGTTCCGCCCGGGCCTTGTCCGTCGTGGTGTTCGCGTTCGTCATGCCGGGAGCATACGCCACCCTGCGCCCCGGGCGCAACCGCCGCGCAGGGCGCGGGGAAGACGCCTTTCCCTCCCGCCCCGGAGGCGGGGGCTCCATCAGCGATGAACACAAAGCAGCCCCCGACGCGATTTCAATACGCCGGGGGCTTGAATCTTGTATGGCGGCGAATCGGGTCGCCGGTTCGGCGGTCCGTCAGACCAGGAGGTTGAACACGAACCCCACCAGCAGGATGCCCGCGCCCACCACGGACACGAACACGGCCAGCAGTTGGATCTTGAGCACCTTGCGCAGGATGATCATCTCCGGCAGGGAGAGGGCCACCACGCTCATCATGAAGGCCAGCGCCGTGCCCAGGGCCGCGCCCTTGGCCATGAGCGCCTGGAGCACGGGCACCACCCCGGCGGCGTTGGCATACATGGGGATGCCCATGGCCACGGCCAGCGGCACGGACCACCAGGCCGAGCGGCCCATGAAGGAGGCCATGAAATCTTCGGGGACGTAGCCGTGGATGGCCGCGCCAACGGCGATGCCGAGCATCACGAAGGGCCAGACCTTGCCCACGATCTCGCCCACGGCCTCGCGCCCGGCGCGGGCCCGGCCCGTCCAGGAAAGGCGCGGCGCGGCCGCACCGGGTCCGCCCATGGCCAGCTGCCCGCGCACCCAGCCCTGGAGATGGCGCTCCATGCGGAGCCTGCCTATGACCCACCCGGCCACCACGGCCACGGCCAGCCCGAGGCCGGCATAGAGCAGAGCCACCCGCCAGCCGAACATGCCGAGCAGCAGGGCCAGGGCCACCTCGTTGACCATGGGCGCGGCGATGAGGAAGGAGAAGGTCACTCCCAGGGGGATGCCCGCCGTGACAAAGCCCACGAACAGCGGCACCGCCGAGCAGGAACAGAACGGCGTGAGCACGCCGAGCCCGGCGGCCAGGACGTGCCCGGCCCGGCCCCGGCGGCCCGCCAGCAGGCGGCGCGTGGCCTCCGGGGTGAAGAACGAGCGAACCACCCCCACGAAGAAGACCACCAGCACCAGGAGCAGGAGCACCTTGGGCGTGTCATAGACGAAGAAGCGCACGGCACCGCCCAGGTGGCTCTCCAGGTCGAGGCCCAGCAGCGAGGCCGTGAACCAGTCGGCCATGGCCCCGAGGCGGAAATAGAGCGCGAACCAGAGGCCCAGGGCAAGAGCCCCGGCCAGCAGCAGCCTCCACGCGGGCCACTCCCCCGCAGAGGCCACGACTGGCGTTCCTTGCCCAACGGATTCCGGTTTCGGCTTGGCGCAGCAGGCCATCGGAAGCTCTTGCATTTACTCTTGCCTTCTTATTTATTTATAAATTTTATTCAGCATGTTGAACTATGCAAAAACGTTTGCATGCAACGCAGGAAGCTCGGCACGCAGGCCATCTCCAGGCGGTAGTGCATCCAGGTGCCCTCGCGCCTGCCGGAGACCACCCCGCACCCCTTGAGCACGGCGAGATGCTTGGACACGGTGGACACGTCCAGCCCCACCAGCTGCGTGAGCTCGCACACGCAACGCTCCCCGGAGGCCAGAGCCGCCACCATGGTCAGCCGGGCCGGGTGGCCCAGGGCTTTGAACACCTGCGCCGCCTGTTCCATGTCCAGGTCCGGGGGAGCCATAGGGGCGAGAGGCAGGGCGTGCGGCTTCGAGTCGGATACGGTCTGTTGTTTTCTTGTTTTCATATTTGGCCAAATAGCCAATCAACAATTGCTTGTCAAGTGGCCCGGGCGATCCATTACCAGGATCACCACCTACCAAGCATTCCGGCCTGGCTCGTCAGCATTGCTGAAAATCTCAACCTAAAGAGGTGTTATGTACTATTGTCGGCTGTGGGCTACTCTGGGCTACCCGGTTTCCTTGGTCCACTTCGAGCCGCTTCCGGCTGCCCTGCCCCGCCTGGGGAGGCCCGGCACACCAGACGCGGCGCGTGCCAGCGCCTCTTGCCTGTGCCATCAAAGCCCTCGGGAGCGAGGCGTTCATGCGGGAGCGGTCGGGCGTGTTCGGGCGTAGTTGGCCCGTTCAGGCACGGGCGCAAGAACGGCAGCGTCGGGGCGACCCGGGAAACGGCGCTGGAGCCCGAGGCAGGGACAAAGCGCCCGCTCCCGATGTGCCGATGCTGGCGGCAATGCGGATGCTGCTGCGGGTGATGCCGGGTGGCAGTCGGGTGAATCAGCCGCCCGCGCGGACCTCGCGCAGCATGTCCGCCACGGGCTTGCCGCCCGGGGTGCGGGCCTGCGGGTTCCTCGCCAGGAGCCCCTCCCAGACGAGAATGGCCTGGCTGCGGTTGTTCAGGTCGTGCAGCAGCACGATGCCCTTGTTGAACATGGCGGTCTCGTGCCCGGGGTTCACGGCCAGGGCGCGGTCGAAGCTGCTCACGGCCTTGGCCGCCTCGCCCATGCGGCGATACATGACGCCCAGGTCCGTCCAGACATTCGCGTTCTCGCCGTCGATGGCCAGGGCCCGCTCGTAGGCCTCCACGGCCGGTGCCGGGCGGTCCGCGTCGAAGCAAGCGTTGCCCAGGCGGATCCAGCCGTCAACGTTGCCGGGGTCGGCCTCGGCCCGCCGCCGCAGGGCGTCGAAGTCGAAGCTCGGCTTGGGGTCGAGCTCGCCCACCTGCGAGACGGAGATGGTGGGCTGCTGTCCGCCCCCGCCCACGCCAACGAGCACGCTGATGTTCAGTCCGATGAAAAAGCCCACGAGCAGGCACGCCCCGGCGACGATGCCCGCCGCCGTTTTGGTCACGTATTGCGAGCCGGGGTGCACGCCGTTCTTTCTGGCCATGAAGATTCTCCGTTGTGGTTTGCCGCGTCGGGGCCAATGGTAGCAGCGAGCCCCGGGAGGTTGTCAACTCGGACGGTGGGAAATTATAACCCGCCAGCGACGCGCTTTACACCCCGGGGGGGCGTATGCGAAAGTCGGCCCGCAAAGCCGGAGCCAACATGTACCACGAAGAACTCATCCTCATCCATGTGACGGGCGGCGACCGCCCCGGCGTCACCGCCGCGCTCACCGAGGTCCTGGCGCGCTACGGCGTGACCATTCTCGACATCGGCCAGGTGGTCATCCACAACTTCCTGACCCTGGGCATCCTCATCCGCATCCCGCAGGAGGCCGAGTCCGCGCCCATCGTCAAGGACGTGCTCTTCAAGGCCCACGACCTCGGCGTTTCCCTGCGCATGCACCCGCTCGACGCGGACAAGTACGCCGAGTGGGTCTCCATGCAGGGCAAAAAGCGCTACATCGTCACCCTGCTCGCCAGGCGCATCGAGGCCGCGCACATCGCCCGGGTGGGTGCTGTTCTGGCCGAAGGCGGGCTGAACATCGACACCATCCACCGCCTCTCCGGCCGGGTGCCGCTCTCGGGGGAAGCCCCGCGCCAGGCCTGCGTGGAGTGCTCCGTGCGCGGCACCCCGGACGACGCCTCCGCCCTGCGCGAGTCGTTCATGGCCATCTCCGCCGAGCTCGGCCTGGACATCGCCTTCCAGGAGGACGACGTGTTCCGCCGCAACCGCCGCCTCGTTTGCTTCGACATGGACTCCACGCTGATCCAGGCCGAGGTCATCGACGAGCTGGCCGCGCGCGCAGGGGCGGGGGCGGAGGTCGCCGCCATCACCGAGGCGGCCATGCGCGGGGAGCTGGACTTCAAGCAGAGCCTCAAGCGGCGGCTCGCCCTGCTCAAGGGGCTGCCCGTGGGCGTGCTGGAGGAGGTGGCCCTGGCCCTGCCCCTCACCGAGGGGGCCCGCCGCCTCGTCTCCAACCTCAAGCGCGTGGGCTACCAGACGGCCATCATCTCCGGTGGGTTCACCTATTTCGGCGAGCGCCTGGCCACGGACCTGGGCATCGACCACGTCTTCGCCAACGAGCTGGAGATCGAGGACGGCAAACTCACCGGGAACGTGGTGGGCGACATCGTGGACGGCGAGCGCAAGGCCATGCTCCTGCGCTCCCTGGCCGCCACCGAGGGCATCAGCCTCAAGCAGGTCATCGCCGTGGGCGACGGCGCCAACGACCTGCCCATGCTGCACATCGCCGGGCTGGGCATCGCCTTCCACGCCAAGCCCAAGGTCAAGCAGGACGCCGGGCACGCCATCTCCACCATGGGGCTCGACTCCATCCTCTACCTCATGGGCGTGCGCGACCACGAGGCCCTGGGCTAGCGCCGTGCGCCCCGGCACCGCCGCCCTGGTCCTGGCCGCCTGCGCGCTGGCCTTCCTGGTGGCGCTGCGCTTCGGTGTGCTGCTGCTCGTCTTCCCCATGAGCGCGGCGGCCGTCGTGCTCGCAGCCGTGGCCAACGGCCGCCGCCGCACGCGGGCCGACTTCGGGCGGGCAGGGCTCGGCGGCCTGCCCTCCGGCGGCAGGCTGGCCCTCGGCGGGGTGTATCGGCCAACGAAGATCGTGGAATGCGCGCGCATCGCCCTCGGCCCCGCCGCCCCGGGCCCCACGCACAACAAGACACCCCGGGCCGGGGCATCGCCCAGGGCGAAATCGGCCCCGGGCGCGGTGCACCTCTGGATCGTCTTCCCGGAGCCGTTCCCCGTGCCCTTTGCCTTTACCGCCTCCTGCCCAAAGCAGAGCCACATGGAGCAGAGCCACATGGAGCAGAGCCACATGGAGCAGAGCCACATGGAGCAGAGCCACATGGAGCAGGGCCGAATGGAGCAGGGCCGCATGGACGATGCGCGCCTGGAAGGCGATTTCCCGGACATGGCCGAACTGCTCGCCTCCCCGAACATGGAGGAGCGCACCCGGGAGCTCCTGGCGCAGCTCGCGCCCTTTGGCGGGCGGCTCTCGCTTGATGAGCGCATGCTGGAGCTGACCCTGCCTGTGCCTGCGGACGGCACCCCGCCCCCGACCGTGGACGCCCCCCTGGCCCGCGCGGCCGTCGCCTTCTGGGCGGCGCTGCGCCAGGGCAGCGCCTACCCCTACTGCGCCTCCTGATCCCCGCTTGTGCTGGCCCTGCGCATTTCTTGCGCGCCGTTGTGCCCTGCCTTGCACAACGGGCGCGCCGACGCCAGCAGGGAAAACTATAATATATCGAAATAAAACAATAATTCGATTGGCACTTGCCTTGCTATGTATTGACCGGGAAGACCGGGAGCCCACCCGGAAAACCACGAACCGAACGCAAGAGGAAGCGCCATGCTCAACCCAACCCGCCACCAGCCCCGCAGGATGCTGCCCTGCATCGCCCTGCTTCTCGTGCTGCCCCTGGTTTCCAGCTGCGCATCCCGCGCGGACCTCTCCCGCCCGGTGGAGCTCGCCCTGGTGCTCGACTCGCCCCGCACCACCCTGGAAGTGGCCGCGCCGCTGGCACCGCGAGGGAGCGTGCCACTGCTCGCGGGCGACTTCCCCTTCACCAGAAGCTGACACCAAATATCGCAGACACCCTTCAAGGAGGAGCCATCATGACCCGCAACATCACCACCAGGATATCGGCAACGACCATGGCCGCTCTGCTCGGCCTGAGCCTCGTGCTGGCGGGCTGTGCCACCAAGGGCCAGACAGGCGCGGGCACCGGCGCGCTGCTCGGGGCCACCGTGGGCGCGCTGACGTCCAAGAACAAGATCACCGGCGCGGCGCTGGGCGCGGGCGCGGGCCTGCTCCTCGGCTACATCGTGGGCAACGAGCTCGACAAGGCCGACGAAAAGCAGATCGCCCAGACCCTGGAGACCACGCCCTCGGGCCAGACCACCTCCTGGCGCAACCCGGACACGGGCTACACCTACCAGGCCACGCCCAGGCCCGCGTACATGGAAAACGAGCGCATCTACCGCGACGTGGAGATCCAGAGCATGGTGGACGGCCACCCCCAGACCGTCACCGCCCGGGCCTACCGCGAGCCCGACGGCTCCTGGCATCTCGTGCAATAGCTCCCTCCTCCCCACCTCCAAAGAAAAAGGGCCGGAAGCAACGCTCCCGGCCCTTTTTCCGCCCCTCTTCCCCGTCACATGAGATGGCAGACGCGGTTTCTCCCGGCCTTCTTGGCCTGGTAGAGCTTGCGGTCCGCAGCCTCCACCAGCCGGGCGATGGGGTCGCCCCCCTGGGCGGAATTGTACTCCTCCACACCGAGGCTCACTGTCACCTTGAGCCCGGAGTGGAGCACCTCCCCGGCGCTGTTCTTGACCACGAAGGAACGCCCGGCAATGGCCTCGCGGATGTTCTCGGCCACGTCGAAGGCCGTGCCCAGGTCGCTGCCCGGGAGGATCACGGCGAACTCCTCCCCCCCGTAGCGGCAGGGATGGCAGCGCATGCTCCCCAGGGAGCAGGCCTGCTCGCCGCAGGTCTTGAGCACCGCGCCCACCAGCCGCAGGGCCTGGTCGCCCACACTGTGGCCGTAGGTGTCGTTGAAGCGTTTGAAATGATCGATGTCGAGCATGATGAGCGCCAGGCTCTCGCCGCTCTCGCCGACCTCGTCCACCGAGGAGCGAAGCAGCTCGTCGAATGCGCGGCGGTTGAACAGGCGGGTCAGCTGGTCGGTCATGGAGAGCTGGGTCAGGTTGGCCATGTCCTGCTCCATGTCGTTGACCACTTCCTTGAACGCCTTGCGCATGCTGGCGATGAGCTCCTGGGGGTTGGCTTCCTGCTCCACGAGATTCACGGTGGTGGATTCCAGGTTCTCCACGTCGCCTTTCTTGCGCATGAGCAGGGAGCGCACGTCGTCCAGCAGGGCCCGGGTCTCCTCCATGGCCATGCGAACCTTCTCCTTGTACGGATCAAGGAGAATTTCCTCCATGCGCCGGAGGATGGCCTCGTAGTGCTGGGGGGTGAACGACTTACCGCGCAGGGTATCCACGATGAGCACCTGCATCTGCTCCTGCTGGCGCTCGGTCAGAAAGTGGTAGCTGCGCATGTTGCGCAAAAAGAGCACCAGCCCCCTCCACTGGGGGTCCTGCGGCACGCCCGCGCGATCCAACCGGGCTATCAGACTGCTCCAATCATCGCCGGACATTCCCTGTCCTCCTGTCCGCAATCGGTGAAAATCGGCAGCGCCATCCTTCAGAATGATTAACTGACCTACCACAATAACGCCCGATTGCAAATATTCCAAGAAGGTACGCACCGGCGATGGAAAAAGATTTCCACTTCATTCCGGCAAGGCGTTGTGCTAGCATTGCCTCATGACGCCACTACGCATACTTCTTGCGGACGATTCACAGCACAGTCTGCAATTGCTTTCCGCTTATCTTCGGGATGTCGCGGACGAAATCAGCACCTGCCTTGACGGTGAGCAGGCCGTCTCGCTCTTCGAGTCCACCCCCTTCGACCTTGTGCTGCTCGACGTGGTCATGCCCGCCATGGACGGACTCACGGCCACGGAACGCATCCGGGCCATCGAGCGGGAGCAGGGGCGCGAGCCCGTGCCCGTGGTGCTGCTCTCGGGCAAGGACACCCCCGAGGAGATCGAACGCTACGCCCGTGCGGGCATCGCCGCCTTCCTGCCCAAGCCCATCAGCCGCTTCGAGCTCATCGAGACCGTCCGCCACAACACCCCCTCCGCCACGGCCTGACAAGGCCTTCGCGGCAACGGCCCTACGCGGCCAGCGGCCCTGTGCGGCCAGCGGCCCTGCGCGGCCAGCGGCCCTACGCGGCCAGCGGCCCTACGCGGCCAGCGGCCCTACGCGGCCAGCGGCCCTGCGCGGGCGGCGGCCCTGCGCGGGCGGCGATATGGGCGTGCCTCCCCCGGCCACATGAAGAGACAGGCTTCCGGTCCTCTCCACACCCTCGCACCCTCCCTCCATTCTTCTTCCCCCTGCGGCGTTGCGATGCGCGGGGCGGGGGCGGGGTCGGGCGAGGCCGGCCCTGCGCGGGCGGCACTGGCCCCCAATTCCGTACAATCCCCAATGCCCGCGCGGCCAGCGCCGCAGGCCGTTCAAAAAATATGAGATGCAAGGAAGTGCAAAAATCCAGGACGCGCAGTGTATTGCGCATACATAAGCGGTCTGGATTTTTTCGCTGACGCAGCAGATTGCACTTTTTCAACAGCCTGCTAGAGCTTGCTCTTCAGCACGATGTCGGTGATGGGCCCGCGCGAGCGGTCTCCCTTGAGCACCATGTGCGCGTAGTTCTTGTAGCCCTTGAGCTTCTTCACCACCCAGTTGAGCCCGTTGTTGGACTCGTTGAGGTAGGGGTTGTCCACCTGCCGGGTATCGCCCAGGCAGATGCACTTGACGCCCTCGCCCATGCGGGTGAGCAGCGCGCGCGTCTCCCCGCGCGAGAGGTTCTGCATCTCATCCACGATGACCACCGCGTTCTCGATGTTCATGCCCCGGATGAAGGCGATGGGCTGGATGTCGAACTTCTTGGGGTTGAAGCGCAGCCGCTCCGTGTCCGGCTCGATGAAGATGCGGTTTGCCGGGCGCATGTCGTGCAGCTTGATCATCAGGTCGTGGATGTAGCGCACGTAGGGCAGCATCTTGTCCTCGATGTCGCCGGGGAGGTAGCCCATCTTGGAGCCGATCTCCACCACGGGCTTCACCAGGTAGATTTTGCGGTAGGGGTTGTCCTTTTTCTCCAGCACGAGGTAGAGCGCCGCAGCCAGGGAGAGGAAGGTCTTGCCGTAGCCCGCCTCGGACTGGATGGACACGAGGTCGATGTCGGTGTTGAGCATGAGCTCCAGGGCGAGGTTCTGGTACACGCTCCTTGGCTTCACGCCCCATATCTCGTGGGTGTAGCCGATGGCCTTCTCGCCCTGGGGTCCGTGGAACACGGGCACGCCCTGCTCCCAGGTGAAGCCGTTCATCTCCGGGGCCTCGCCCTCTTCGGCGAATCCCGTGTAGAGTTGCGACTCGGAGCGGAAGGGCTCGGAGTCGCGGTAGCCCTCGCAGGGGATGCCGTAGACCTTGGCCTTGATGCGCAGGATGCGGTCGTTGGTGATGAGGATGGGGTCCACGGGTCCGACGTGCAGCACCTCTTTGAGGATGCGGTCGTCGTAGCATTCGTCGTCGAGGTCCTTGGCGAAGTCGGGGGGGAAGACGTTGACCGCGTCGTCCTCCAGGATGGCCCGGACGGCCTGGGCCACGATGTGCCCGATGCGGGGGTCCTTCTTGAGTTTATCGAGTTCCGTGAGGACCGTGTACGGAACGTAGATCTGGTTGTCCTGGCCGTTCCTGAGGGTGGAGATGCATTTGGGGTTTTCGATGAGGACGTTGGTATCCAGAACGAAGTGCTTCACCGCCATAGGGTTGTCACCGCCTCTGCAAGGTGTTTCAGGATGTGTTTGCGCCGTCCCGTTCCGTTCCGTCGCCGCTTCGGGCCTGCCCGGACCCGGGTTCCCTCCATTTCCTCTACATTTTTTCTAGAACTGCCACAGGGCAAAAAAAAGAGAAAGCCCCACGCTGTTACGATTATGATACCAAGCGGGGCGTGTGCTTGTCCATCGCGGGCATATCCGGGAATTCCGCTCCTGTAACGAAGAACGCCCCGGAGAGTCGGGGCGTTTTTCGTCTCGTCGGGGCCATGCGGACGCTACATGATCGGGTCCATGGCGGCGGCGAGCTGCATGGCGATGTCTTTGATGTCCGCGCGGTAGGTTCCGGCCTTGATCTGGGCCTTGAGCCGCCGCACGCGCTCGGCGCGCTCGGCATTGTGCTCCTCTTCCAGGGCGGTGCTCTCCACGCCGGGATAGCCCGCATCAGCGTATCTTCTCGTATCGTTCGCAGTCATCCGATCCTCCCCGAATGCCGAACGTTGTTGCCATGGGGAAGGTTCCATCCTTCCCCGTGCCCCCTCCCTGGGTGCGCCGACGAACTCCGTTTCGCCCGACGGGAGCGTGGGCCAACGCCCCGCACCCGCAGCCTTCATATCGTCCGCTTCCGGGATGGTATTAGGCTGGGAGCCTCTTTTTTTGTTCAAGTGATTTTGGCTGGTTACGCTACAGAAAGAGCCATCCCCCCGGCATTGCTGGTATTGACGGGAACAAAATAATCCTGCCGAAGCCATGAAAAAAGGCCCCGGGCCGAAGCCCGGGACCTGGGGATTGCGATCTGCCGGGGCTACTGCTGGTGCCAGCCGGTGATGCGGGCGAGCGCCCTGCGGTTCTTCTGGCGGCCCTCGGCGGTGTCGTTGGTGGCCACGGGCTGGGTGAAGGAGTAGCCCACGGTGTCGATGCGCTTGGGATCAATGCCGTAGGCATCGACGACGTACTGCTTCATGGCGTCCGCCCGGCGCTGGGAGAGGCCGATGTTGTAGACGTAGGTACCCTTGTTGTCGGTGTGGCCGACGATGAGCACTTCCAGGGTGTCGTTCTCCTTGAGCAGGGTGCCGAGCTTGTCAAGGTCGTCGTGATACTCGGGGCGGATATCGGACTTGTCGAAGTCGAACTCCACGTTGAGTTCCATGTCCATGGTCTTGTACACGCGCTCGGGCTCGGGCTCGGCCGCGGCAACGGGCATGTTCCGGTGCACGGTGCGCAGGTCCCAGGTGGCGTTCTTGACGAAGGCGTCCATGCTCACGGGGTCGGAAAGCAGCTGCTCGGCCTGGGCCACGAAGGAGCAGGGGTTGATCTCCGCCAGTTCGCGGACCACCTCGTACTCCTCCGCATCCTGGGCGAAGCTGACCACGTGGATGCAGATGTCGAACTGGCGGTACAGCTCCCGGGCCATGGGCACGGGCCGCTTGCCTGTGGGGTTGCCGCCGTCGGTGAAGAGGATGAGCGCCACCGGCCCCCGGGCTTCGGAGATGGGCCAGGCCATCTCGAACAGGCCGTCGCCGATGGGGGTTTCCTCGCGCTCGTAGCTGCCCTTTTCCGCGATGGAATCCGCAGCCAGCTCGAAGACGTCCTGTTCGTGGTCTGCAAGCTTGCGCCATTCGTGGAAGTCGGAAAATTGGTGCACTGCGGTCTTGTACTTGAGGCTCGGCATGCGGTCCGCAAACCGCTTGATGAGTTCCTTTGTGAGTTCGACCTTGGAAGTGTCCGTGCCCTGGTAGTCGTCCCACATGGACCCGGAGATGTCGGCCACGAAGAATACGTTGTCCACCTTGCGGACCATCACTTCCTCGGCCAGGGCCGGTACCGCGAGAACCATCGTCAGCATCATGGCCAGCGTCAGCCGGCCAAGGTACCCTGCGTGCATGAATTCCTCCATTGGGTTGTCGCCGTATAGCACATACCGGCATGCCGCACAACGCGCAATAGTGCAGTTGGAAACAGGGCTCCGTGAATGCGCGTCCGCGCTGGACAAGGCTCCCCGGTTGTTTTACCGTCAAATGCTGATCGTCCGAACGACGGAGAGACTTTATGCAGCATGAACATCCGACCCGCCGCCGCTTTCTGGCCGCCTGCGCCGCGCTCGGTCTGGGCGCGCTGGCCGTTCCCCTGCTTCCGGCGGCATCCGCCGCCGCGCGCCTGGCCCCGGGGCTGGTGCGCGTCTCCCGCACGCAGCCGCTCATGGGCACTTTCGTCAGCATCATAGCCGTGCATGAATCCCGGGCCTTTGCCGAGGAGGCAGTGGGCCGGGCGTTCGAGGCCATGCATGCCGACATCGCCGTGTTCAACCGCTTCGACCCCGCCTCGCCCCTGTCCGTGCTCAACGACCAGGGCGTGCTCAAAGGCGCGCCGAGGGAGCTGCTCGAACTGCTGGACGAGTCCCGGAACATCCATGCGCTCACCGGCGGAGCGTTCGACCCCACGGTCAAGCCGATCATCGACTGCTTCCGCAGCCGCGCGGACCAGGACGGCGACTTCCACCTCGACCGCGCGGAGCGGGACGAGCTGCTGGCCCTGGTGGGCCTCGGCGGCGTCCGTTCCACGGGCGACGGCGTGCGCTTCGCCCGCGCGGGCATGGGCCTGACGCTGGACGGCGTGGCCAAGGGCCGCGTGGCGGACCGCGCGTCCGAGCGGCTCTCGGCCATGGGCTGCGCGAACCACCTCGTGAACGCCGGGGGCGACATTCGCCTCGCCTCGGACGAGCGTCTCGAAGCGCCGTGGACCGTGGCCATCCAGGCCCCGGAGGGTGGGGAAAGTCCGTCGGTGATCCACCTGCGCAACGGTGCCGTGGCCACCTCCGGCAGCTACGAAATCGCCTTCGACCGCCACCGGGTGCACCACCACATCGTGGACCCGCGCACCGCGCTCTCTCCGGGGCTGTGCTCCAGTGCAACGGTCACGGCGGGCACGGTCATGCAGGCCGACGCCCTGGCCACGGCCGCCTTCGTGCTCCCCCCGCGAGCGGGCTTCGAGCTCATCGACGCCCTGCCCGGGGCAGAGGCGCTGCTCATCACCGACAACGGAACCGCGCTTCCCACCCGCAGGTGGGGATTCGAGCGGAGCTGAACCCAGCACCCAAACCTTCCAGGAGTTCTCCAAATGTCCCGTATGTTTCCGCGCGTGCGTCGCGCGTCCGTCCTTGTCCCGGCCCTGATCCTCGCCCTGGCGCTCGCGCTTTCCGCCTGCAACGGCCAGGAGGCCAAGCCCGCCGTGGCCGTGGTGGATCTCGCCGCCGTGCAGAATTCCAGCACCGTGGTGGCCGACGTTGCCGCCCACCTCGACTCCCTGCGCGGCAAGCTCATGGCCGAGGCGCTTGAGGCAGAGAAGGCCTTCCAGGCCGAAGAGACCGATGAAACCCGCCAGGCCTATCTGACGGCGGTGGACAACTTCGAGAAGGCCGTGGGCGCGGAGGAGCAGCGCATCTTCACCACGCTCAGCGGGCACATCGACCGCATCCTGGCCGAAATCCGCGAGAAGCGCGGGCTCCAGGCCATCCTGCTGAAGGACACCGTGCTCTCCGTGGACCCCGCACAGGACATCACCACGGAAGTGACCACGGAGCTCGACAAGGTCCAGCTCGACCTGACCTTGCCGGAAACCGGCGCGGCCGCCCCTGCGGGCAATGAAACCGCCGCCCCCGAGCAGCCCGAGGCTGCGCAGAGCGCCCCGGCGGCCGAGTAGTAGCCCCGGCCGCAACCAGGACATTGCCGAAGGCCCGTCGTGCGCGACGGGCCTTTTTTCGTGCGCGGCGGAACGCCGCACCACGAAGGGAGAGGCCATGTTGGCGAATTGCATCGGCTCGGCTTCCTCGTGGCCGCCCTTCATGAGCGGCGCAAGAGGGATGCCCCGAGTGCGAAAAAGTTTCAGGAATCCGCGCAGGAAGACTGCGCGCAAAGCTGTGGCGGCAAAGGCGGAGAGAAGGGCCGAGAAAACGGGCTGCGGAACTCACGCCCTGGAGGCGGAGCGCATGAACGCGACCACGTCGGCCAGAACCTGATCAAACAGGGGAACGAAAATCTCCAGGGTCCTGCGTACGGACCCGGGGTCGCCCTTTCGCCCGGCGACCTCCATGCCCAGGGCGAGCTCGGCGAGCCGCTCGGCGCGGATCACCCCGGACATGCCCTTGAGGGAATGCGCCGCGCGGGCGGCCTCTTCCATGTCTTCCGCCTCCACGGCCCGGGCCAGGGCCTGCAGGCGCAGGGGCGCGTCCTCGGAGTAGGCTTCGAGCAACTCCACCGTCAGTTCCAGGTCGCCTCCGACCTTTTCCAAAAGCACGTCCGGCTGGAAGTCCACGTTCCTCCTCCCGTAACAGAACACCCCGATTCCATTGACTTGCAACTATAACGCTTTCGGCTATGGATGCAAGCGTTGAGAAGAAATAATATCACTTCGAAACAGAAACGACCCCGAACTTACGCCCGGGGTCGTTCAGAACGAACCTGAATGCAACGTCAGCGCTTGATGGAGATGGCCGTTTGCAGCAGCGAGTCAGAGGTGGTGATGACCTTGGTGTTGGCCTGGATGCCCCGCTGGAAGAGAATCATCTCCACGAATTCGTTGGCCATGTCCGCGTTGGACATCTCCAGGGAGCTGCCGTAGACCTTGCCGCTGCCGTTCTCCTGGGCGAAGCCCTCGATCACCGCGCCGGACTCCTGCGTTGCGGAGAAGAGATTGCCCCCCTCCCGCCGCAAGCCGAATTCATTGGTGAAGCGGTAGACCCCCACCTTGAACAATCCCTCGCTCTGGCCGTTGCTGAACTCGCCGACGAGCGTGCCGTCGTCGGCCACGCTGAGGCTCTGGAGGAACCCCTGGGCGTAGCCGTCCTGGTTGGCGATGAGCGTCATGGACCCATTGTTGTAGTTGGTGGTGCCGTAGGCATCGCGGAACATGCCGTCCATGGCCGCGAGGTCCTGGACATTGGTGCCGACGCCGGCCGCGTTGCTCGCGCCGCCGGAGAGCCAGGCGCCGTTGGAAG
This sequence comes from Desulfovibrionaceae bacterium, assembly GCA_050253205.1. Classification (GTDB taxonomy): domain Bacteria; phylum Desulfobacterota; class Desulfovibrionia; order Desulfovibrionales; family Desulfovibrionaceae; genus JAHJKV01. The sequence goes on along the minus strand of JBFWJM010000002.1, from coordinate 11,314 downwards.
AGGTCACGCCCATGGTGTAGCCGATGGTCTGGGTGCCGCCTCCCCCGCCGGACGTGGGCGCGAAGGTCACGTCGAACGTGAATCCGCCGTCCGCGTCGAACCCCGCGAGGCTCCAGTTGCTGAGCACGGAGCCGTCCGCGCCGCCCGTGAGGGCGTAGGCGGTCTGGTTCATGAGCAGGCCGTCGCGGTTGAAGGCAAGCGTCCCGCAGGAGACGAGCCCCGCCGAGGACGTGCCCGCCAGGGCGGAACCGTCCTCGTCCGGGTCGATGGCCACCATGTATTCCCAATACTGGTAGCCCGGGGTCGGGTCGGTGAGCGTGCTCGCGTCCACCTTGTCGAAATAGAAGGTCAGCTCGTGGCTCTCGCCGCCTTCGTCGTAGACCTTCATGGAGGTGGTGTACCCGGCGGAGACGAGGGGGTCCTCGTTGAGCCCGTTCCAACTGCCCACCAGGGAGAAGAACGGATTGGCCGCGTCGCTCACCTGGTCCACGCTGGTAAAGTCAAGGTTGGTGGAAAGCATCATCGATTCCGTGGCCTTGGGCGATGAAATCACGGCGCGGTAGGTCTCGCCGGTGGCCGTGGTGTAGTCCTCCATGGGCAGGACCACGTCGCCTATGGCGCTGAGCGAGCCCGTCAGGCGGTCGATGGCCGCGCCCTGCACTCGCAGGCCAGCGGAGTTGAGCAGGTAGCCCTCGTTGTCGAAGCGGAACGTGCCGTCGCGGGTGTAGAACATGTCTCCGGAACCCGCATCACGCACGCCGAAGAACCCCTCCCCGCTGAGGGCCATGTCCGTGGCTGTGGTGGTGTTTTCCAGGCCGCCCTGCTTGAAGCAGGTCTTCACCGCGGCGGTCCGCACGCCCATGCCCATCTGGCTGATCTTCGAGCCCGAGGTCCCCGCCGGGGCCGAGCCCGTGGCCATCTGCTTGCTGATGAGCGTCTGGAACAACGTGTCCGAGTGCTTGTACGCGGTGGTGTTCACGTTGGCCAGGTTGTTGCCCACGGTCTGCATGCCGTCCCCATAGGCGATGGCGCCCGTGGCTCCGATATACAGGGAACTGAATGACATGATGAACCTCCAGCGCCCGCAATGCGGGCAAGCTCCTTTCCCGCCGCCGGTTCCCACCCGGCGGCAACAGATTCCGACACGGAGGTTGAGCAAGGCTCATGCCAGAAAAATATATGCTCGCTTAATGTTTGTTTACAAAAGGTTGGGGCGGCGCGCACGGTCCGGGGGCACGTCCGAAAGCGGCAGAATCTGCCGGGGAGCATGGTGGAGGGGGCTTCAGGAGGACCTGGCCAGGTCCGCCCAGAGGGCCGCATGGGCGCGCACGCTCGCCCCAAGCGACCAGCCCGCAGCGATGCGCTCCCTGGCGGCGAGGCCGAGGGCCAGGCGCTCCTCCTTCGGCAGGGCCGCCATCTCCGCCAGGGCCGCGCCCAGGGCTTCCGGGTCGCCCGTGGGCACCACGCGGCCCGCCTCGCCCACCAGGGTCCGGCTCAGGCCCGCGTCCGTGGCCACGGGAGGCACCCCGCAGGCCATGGCCTCGGCCAGCACGTTGGGAAAGCTCTCGCCCAGGGAGGGGGAGACGGCCACGTCGAGCCCGGGCAGCAGCTCCGGGAGGTCGGCCCGGTGCCCGGCAAGGTGCACGCGCCCGGCCACGCCCTCGCGCGCGAGCAGTTCGGCCAGCTCCGGGTTCTCCGCGTCCATGCCCTGGCCGCAGAGCAGCAGGTGGACCCCCGGGGCCCGGGCCAGGGCCGCCAGCAGGGTGGGCACGTCCTTCATGGGGTCGAAGCGCCCGGCCATTCCGGCCAGCACAGCCCCGGCCGGAACGCGGAAAAGCGCGCCCACGCGCTCCCGCGCGGCGGGATCGGGCCGGAAGCGGCCGCAGTCGATGCCGTTCTCGATGACCTCGGCCCGGCGCGGGCGGTAGCCCAGGGAGGCGTGGTGCGCCAGGGCGGCGGCGGAGTTGGCCGCCATGCAGGCCGGAAAGCGCGAGAGCCGCGCCAGCGCCCCCACGGTCCAGGCCGTGGTGCGCGGATAGCGGGAAAAGTCCATGTACGAGCAGCGCAGGTTCCAGAGCACGGGCAGCCGCCCGGCCGTGGCCAGCCAGGCACCAGCCAGGCCCACGAGGTCCGCGTGGTAGAGCCAGGTGCAGAGCAGGCCGGGGCGAAAGGAGCGGATCATCCCGGCCAGCCGCCAGAGCGATGCCGGGGAGGGCGCGCCCCGGCGCATGCCCAGGTGCGCCACGTCTATCCCCTGGCGGGCCATCTCCCGGCCCACATGCCCGGGGCGGATGAGGCTGACGACGCGGCATTCCAGCGGGGAGGCCGACGCGCCGCCGTGCTCCCGCAGGCCGAGGAGCAGGCGCATGAGCGCTGTCTCCGCGCCGCCTGTTTCCAGCCCGGTGATCAGGTGCAGGACGCGCATGCCCGCCCGAGCCCCTACTGGGCGGGTTCTGCGGGGGCCTGGCCCGGAGCCTGCGATGAAGGCTCGGCACCCAGCTCGGCGGCCTTGTCCTCCATCTTGTCGAGCAGCAGGCGGGAAATGCCGATGATCTGCTCCAGGCTCTGCTGCATGAGCACCTGGCCCACCTGCTCGTCGTTGTTCAGGTCCACCCCGGCCAGGGGGTCCGCCTCGGCCTTTTCCATGGCCTGCTTCGCGGTTTCGGCGATGGAGGCGACGGCGGACTGCACGCCCTCCATGGCGCTTTCCAGCGCGGCAAGGCGCGCCTCGGCGCGGCCCAGCCGGGCTTCCAGCTCGGCCACGCCCCCGGAATCCTGGAGGGGGAATCCGGGCGCGGGCTCCATGACCGGGTCCTCGGGTGCCTTCGGTGGGGTGAGCTCGGCCTTGAAGTTCTCGGGGTCCGCGCTGCCGCCGGGCTGCGTGGAGCAGCCGACCATGCCAACGAGGCCGACAAGGCCGATCAGGCCCACGACCAGGGCCAGGATGAGGGAATGTCTGAAGGGGCGCATGGTACCTCCCGAATGCGTTTGTCTTTTCGTAGCAAAGGCGGAGCGGTGTTGTCGACAGCTTTCCCCGGACCACTGGACTGCCCAGGCCGCCGGGGGTATCCTCGGCCCATGCGCACCCACAGCCTCCGGGGAACCCCCCGCACACCGACCCAGTCCGCCCTGTTCCGGGCCGTGTTCGCCCTGTTCCTTCTCGGCCTGCTCGCCCTGCCCTCGCCGCCCCGCCCCGCCCTGGCCCAGCAGCCCGCCCCGGTTGGCGAGGGGCTGCCCCTCTTCGCGGAGTTCGCCTACGGCCAGACCCCGGAGGAGCTCGCCGCCGCCGAGGGGGCCTACGACTGCACCGAGGCCATCGGCCGCCAGGCCCTGTGCATCGACGGCCGGGAGCACCTCGGCCAGGCCTGGGACGCGGTGCTGGAATTCCGCTCCGGGAGGCTCGTGCTGGTCACGCTGTTCACGCCCTTTGGCAGCGACATCTACCAGAAGACCTTCCACGACCTGGCCAAGGCGTACCGCCTGGTGGCCATGCAGTCCCAGGAGCCGACCCTGGACATGGTGGCCCTGGAGGCGGCCCAGGGCCCCTCGTCGGCATACTCCGGCACCGTGGTGGACTACGAGTCCCGGGGCATGGAGAACCGCTCCCTGGCCTACGTGCTGCTGGAGCGGGCGGCCCTGCCCGCCAAGCCCGCCAAGGATGCCGTGGAGCTGCGCGCCCGGGCCCTGCCCTCGGTGCTGGAGGCGGGCGTGGTGCTCACAACGGACGATCAGGGCCGCGACTGGCTCGCCCTGTCCTACTCCCGCCCCCGACTCGCCGCCATGCTTCCGGACGGAGAATAGCCCCTCCGCCCCCCAATGAAAAAAGCCGCCGAAAACGGCGGCTGTGATATGGCGTGGCCAGGGAGGAGGCAAGGGGGGCACGGGGTCGTGATTGCCCCCTCCCGGGCCACGTGGTCCCCATGTTATACGACCGTATCCTGCCCGAGAAGCATTGAGCCTGTCGATAGGGGAACCTCCCGTTTCCCTGGGGAAAAGGGCCAATTCGCACAACCCGCGCCGAAAGGAGGCCTAGTTGGCCCAGTTGTCCAGGTCGATGAGCCCGAGGCGGGCGGCGTAGCGCACCAGCTCGATGGTGGAGGAGAGGCCGAGCTTTTTCATGAGGTTGGCGCGGTGGTTCTCCACGGTCTTGGGGCTGATGTACAGCCGCTCGGCGATGTCCCTGGTGGAGAGCCCCTCGGCCAGCAGGCGCATGACCTCCTGCTCCCGGGCCGTGAGGGTCTGGTAGGGGTCGTCGCCTATGCCCCCGCTCTCCTCCTTGACCTTGAGGAGCTTCTCCACCACCTCGCCGGAGAGGGCGCTGTCCAGGAAGACCTCCCCGCGGGAGACGGTCTCCAGCCCGCGCAAGAGCCCCTCGCTGGCCGAGTCCTTGACCATGTAGCCCGAAGCGCCCACCTGGAAGGCCTCGATGATGTAGTCCACATTGGCGTGCATGCTGACGATGACGAAACGCGTTTCGGGCATCATCTGGCGCATTTCCCGGATGAACTGGATGCCGTTCTTGCCGGGCATGGAGATGTCCACGAGCATGATGTCCGGACGCAGTTCGCGGGCCCTGTCCACGGCTTCGGCGGCCGTTCCGGCCTCGCCGCCCACCTCGAAGTTTTCGCTGCGGGAGATGAGCGCCTTGAGCCCCTCGCGGAACAACGGATGGTCGTCGACGATCAGAATGCTTCTTCGCGTCCTCGAATTGGTGTTCATGTTCTCCCCCTCGCTGCCTCATGGTGCGGGCTTCAAGCCCTTCTGTCGATAGGTAATTTTCCCGACATTGAAGGCACGTCCCTCCCCTATACACGGTGATTGAAAATAATTCCATCAATAATTCAGTCTGTTGATTCATTATATTACTTGAGCGGCGCGTGGGGGAAATCACTATTTTGCATCCCGCCCCCCACCCAACCCTGCTGCCGCCGCTTGCGCGACAGCCCCGGCTGCGCGTATGGCATGAAAAACCGTCCAACACCCATGCTCGCCCACCGCTACCAGCTCGCCCTGTTCACCTCCGAAGGTGCCCTTGCGTTCTCCGTGCGGGTTCGGGGCTGGGTGTTCGTGGTGCTGCCGCTGGTGCTCTGCGTCCTGGCCGGGGCCGATTGGCTGCTCTACGACCACTACAGGCAGGAACAACGCGCCGCCCTCGACGGCGAAAGCCTGAAGCGGGACCTCGGCATGGTCAACGAGCGCCTGCTGCTGGAGGGTTCGGAGCTTCGTCGGGTGGAGGATTCCCTGGCCCGCATCGAGGACTTCAACGCCAAGCTCAGGATCATGCTGAGCATGGACGAGGACGCGGACCGGACGGCAGCCCTGCGCCCCAGGCAGGCGTCCTCCCCCGGCCTGCATCGCCTGCCCGCGCTCTACGGCCGCGAATTCGCCCGGGCCATGCACGCCGGTTCCGCAGCGCTCTCCGAGGCCATGGCCCGGGAGGAGGCCTCCCAGCAGTCCATAGCCCGCGCAGTGGCCGAGCAGTTGGAGAGCCTGGCCACCATCCCGGTGATCATGCCCACCCGGGGGCGCTTCTCCTCGGCCTTCGGCTGGCGGCAGGACCCCTTCCGGGGCACGCGCCGCTTCCACAAGGGCATCGACATCACCGCGCCCACGGGCACGCCCGTGCGCGCCACGGCCAACGGCTTCGTCACCCAGGTGGACCGCTCCCCGAGCTACGGGCTGGTGGTGGTGGTGACCCACAGCAACGAGCTGAGCACGCGCTACGCGCACCTCAGCCGCTTCGACGTGGAGGAGGGCCAGCGCGTCCTGCGCGGCCAGGTCATCGGCTACGTGGGCAACACCGGCCGCTCCAAGGCGCCCCATCTTCACTACGAGGTGCAGTACAAGGGGGCCCCGGTGAACCCGCGCAACTACATCCTGCAATGACGCCCACCGGGTGCCGGGCTACCAGGCTGTTGAAAAAGTGCACTCTGCTGTGTCAGCGAAAAACGAGTTTTTCAACCGTCAGCTACGGGTCCAGGGGGATGGGCCCTGCGGAGGGAATCTCCGGGGCGTCCTCGGCAGCGGGCTCCCAGGTGTAGGTCAGCACGTTGAGGTCGCGGTCGGGTGCGCGCTCCATGACCAGCGAGAATCCCGGCCAGGTCCAGCCATAGCGCCCGCCCACCTGCCTGCCCGGCCCATATTTGGCGATGAGCTGGTCCTTGACGAGAAAGGCGTCCGCATCGCCGCGAATGACCACGGCCACCGAGTGGAGCCGACTCTCGTTGAAATAGTAGGCTACGGAGACCAGCCGGGCCTCGCCCATGTTCAGGGGCTCGTCCGGCCGGAAGTAGACGTCGTGGTACTGCCCGGCCCGGGGGCCCGGCACCTCCACGGGCGAGAGCCCCGGGCACTCCTCCAGCGGGGAGCCGAAGGCCAGCCCGCGAAACTCCGCCGGGGGCCCGGCCTGCCCGGCCACGGCCGCGCCCGCTCCCAGGCAGAGCACAAGCCCCAGCAACGCCGCGCCCCATTTTCCGATACCGATCACGACCGCCTCCTCTAGTGGGGGTAGAACACGTAGAACACCAGGGACAGGGCCGCCAGGAACCACATGCCCGCGTTGATCTCGCGGGTGCGCCCGGTGAGGACCTTCATGATCGGATAGGCCAGGAAGCCCGCGGTCATGCCGATGCCCAGGTTGTAGCTGAAGCTCATGAGAATCACCGTGAGAAAGCAGGGCAGCGTCTCGGATACGTGGCCGAAGTCCAGCCGACTCACCGAGGACATCATCAGCATGCCCACGATGATCAGGCTCGGGCCGTAGGCGCACACGGGGATGGCGATGAACAGCGGCGAGAGGAACAGGGCCAGCAGGAAGAGCAGCCCCGTGACCACGGAGGTGAAGCCCGTGCGCCCGCCGGATTCGATGCCCGTGGCGGATTCGATGTACGCCCCGGCCGAGGTGGTGCCGAGCAGCGCCGCCACGATGGTGGCCAGGGCGTCGGCCAGCATGGGCTTTTCGATGTCGGGCATGTCGCCGTTCTCGTCCAGCAGGCCCGCCTGGTGCCCCACGGCATAGAGCGTGCCCATGGTGTCCACGAAGTCCATGACCAGCACCGTGAGGATCACCGAAAAGAAGCCCCAGGTGAGCGCGCCGCCCACGTCCATGGCCAGCAGGGTGGGCTCCAGCGACGGCGGGGCGGCCAGCACCTCGCCCGGCAGCGGGGCCACGCCCGTGCCCCAGGCCACGGCCGTCACCGCCGCGATGCCGATGAGGATGGCACCCGGCACCTTCCAGGCCATGAGCACGGCCATGAGCACGAAGCCGCCCACGGCGAGCAGCACGGCCGGGTCCGAAACCGCGCCGAGGCTCACGGGCACCGGGCCCACGGCGGGCTTGACCACGATGCCCGTGTTCATGAGGCCGATGAAGGTCAGGAACAGGCCGATGCCCATGACGAAGCCCATCTTGAGGCTCTTGGGGATGGAGGTGGCCAGCCACTTGCGCACGCCCAGCAGGGTGATGCACGTGAACAGCACGCCGGAGATGAAGATGGCCCCCAGGGCCGTCTGCCAGGAATAGCCCAGCAGGCCGCAGACCGTGTAGGCGATGAAGGCGTTCTCGCCCATGTACGGAGCGATGGCGATGGGTTTCTTCGCGTACAGGCCCATGAACAGCGTGCCGAAGCAGGCCGAGAGGATGGTGGCCACCATGCTCGGCCCGAAGGGGATGCCCGCCGCTTCGAGTATCTTGGGGTTCACGATGATGATGTACGCCATGGTCACGAAGGTGGTCAGCCCGGCGACGCTCTCCCGCCCGAGGCTGGTCTTGTTTCCGGCGAAGTCGAAATATCTGGCGATGGCTCCCATGTCGCGCTCCTGCATGTGGTGATGGGTAGATGCCGCCCCCGGCAGCACAACGGCTTATCCTTTTTTCCCGGGGCTGACCACCCGGCCCTGCCGGGTCATCCCTGGTGGCCCAGGGAGCGCAGCACCTCGCGCAGGGTGCCCGGCTCCAGCGGCTTGGCCGCGAAGCCGTCGGCCCCCTGCGGGGAGAAGCCCTCCGCACCGGGCGAAGGAGCCGCCAGCGCCACCACGCGCACCCCGGCTATCTCCGGGCGGGCGTGCGCGCGGATGCGCCGCAGGGCCTCCATGCCACCCACCCGGGGCATGCGCACGTCCAGCAGCACCAGGTCGTAGGGCCGGGACGCCTTGTGCGCCCGCTCCAGCTCCTGCACGGCCTGCTCTCCGCCGTCCACGCCCACGGCCGAGATGCCGAGCCTGCTCAGCATGCGCAGCGCATGGAGCAGGCTGGCGCGGCTGCCCTCGGCCACCAGCGCCCGGGTGAAGCCCGGAGCACGGGGAGCATCAGCCCCGAGCAGGGCCACGGGCCGTGGCGGCGGAGCCTCGCCCTCGGCCACGGCCACGGTGCAGCAGACAGTGGTCCCCTCGCCCGGCGTGCTGGAGATGGACACCGAGCCGTCCATGAGCTCCACCAGCCGCTGCACGATGGCCAGGCCGAGGCCCGCCCCCTGGAACCTCCGGTTGTGCGACTCGTCCACCTGGGTGAAATGCTCGAAGATGCGCGGCAACCCCTCGTCCGGGATGCCCACGCCCGTGTCGTGCACGCACACGAGCAGGAGCGGCCCGCGCCGTCCGCTCGCGGGCAGGTAGCTGATCTCCACCTGCACCTCGCCCTCTTCCGTGAATTTCACGGCGTTGCCCACGAGGTTGAAGAGGATCTGCCGGATGCGCGAGGCCCCGCCCAGGAGCCGCTCGGGCACCCCGTCGTCCACCAGACAGCCGATCGCTATCCCCTTGCCCTCGGCCGTGAGGCCCATGACCGACATGACGGACTCGGCCAGGGCGCGCACGTCCAGCGCATCGAGGGCGATCTCCAGCCGTCCCGCCTCGATCTTGGAGAGGTCGAGGATGTCGTTGATGACCGCGAGCAGCCCCCGGGCGGATTCCAGCGCCGTGGTGGCGTACTCGTTCTGCTCCTCGTCCAGGCCGCAGAGCAGCAGGAGCTGGAGCATGCCCATGACCCCGTTGAGCGGGGTGCGTATCTCGTGGCTCATGTTCGCCAGGAAGCGGGTCTTGGCATCGGAGTGCACCTCGGCCGCCTCCTTGGCCCGGCGCAGCGCCTCCTCCATGCGCTTCTGGCCCGTGACGTCGCGGCTGATCCCGGCGAGCAGCCTGCCGCCAAGGGGAGACTCGAAGGCCGCCTTGTGCGTGGAAAGCACGTGGAACTCGCCCCGGCTGTCGTGGAAGGACTCCTCCTGCGTGGCAAACCCGGCGGCAAAGGCCTCGGCGTCGCCGCGCCATATTTCCCTGGCCTCCTCAACGTCGAGGAGGTCGGCCACGCTGCGGCCCAGGACATCCTCCGGGGAGCAGTCGAAGAGTTCGCAGAAGGCGGCGTTCACCAGCGTCCATCTATGCCGCTCGTCCTTGATGGAGATGGGGTCCGGGGCGGCCTGGATGATCTCGTCGAGCACGAGCTTGGCCTGGCGCGTGTCGGCCTCGGCCTTCTTGAGGCCCGAGACGTCGTGCAGGGAGCCCACGATCTTCATGCCGCCGAAGTCCTCGTCCCAGACCAGCTTGACGTTCACGGAGCAGACGTGCGGCCGCCCTGCGCTGTCGAGCAGGTCCACCTCGTGGTTCTTGGCCTCCCGCCGCGCGACGAGCGCCGCTCGCATGGATTCGAACTGGCCGCACTTGCGGAAGAGCTTCTGGGCGTCCACGCCGATCAGCTTCTCCCGCTCGAACCCGGAAATGGCCGAAACCGACGGACTGACCTCCAGGAACACCCCGTCCGGGCTGGTTTCGAAATAGACGTCCTGGATGTTCTCGAAGATGTTCCTGTAACGCCGCTCCGAGCGGGCCAGCGCCTGCCCGGCGAGCTTGCTCTCGGTGATGTCGGTGATCAGCCCCGTGGCCCCGCCGGGACCATACGGACCGTTCATCCGCCGCAGCGAGATGCGCACCCAGATGGCCCCGCCATCGCGGGTGCGCATGCGGAAATCCTGGCCGGAAAAGTCCACGGCATCCTGGGATCGATACCCCGCGAGCAGCCGGTCCTCATCCTCGGGGTGCATGCCGCGCACCAGGTGGTGACCCTCGTAATGCGCGGGGTCCTGCCCGGTGAGCCGCTCAATGGCCGGGCTCATGAAGGTGACCATGCCCAGGGCGTCGGTGGAGAAGATCACGTCGTTGATGTTTTCCACGAGGCTGCGGTAGCGTTCCTCGCTGGCCCGGGCGGAATCCGCCGCACGCCGCCAGGCCGTGAGGTCGCGGGAGACGACCACCGTATGCGTGACCTCCCCTTCGGCGTCGCGGTAGGGGTGGTAGCAGACCTCGTAGAAGCCGCGCTGCCGCCCAGGCCAGGAAAACCAGCACGTATACGATACGTCCCTGCCCTGGAAGGTCTCCTCCAGGGCGGGGGCGATGGCCCCTTCGTAGACCTTCCGCCCCCAGACGTCGGCCACATGCAGGCCCACGGGCTCCTGTGAAAGACCGGCAACGGACTGGCGGAAGGCGTCGTTCACCGCATCGTAGCGGTGCTCGCGGCTGATGAGGGTCATGGGCTCGCGCGCGGCGTTGACCATGAACATGAAGGGGCGGAAGACCCGCTCCTGCTTGCCCAGGAGGGTCTCCACGTCCGCGGCCGCGTCGAGCAGCCCGGCCCGGGCGGGGTGGTCCGGGCCAAGGCGCTTGGCGCTCCCGAGCACCTTGCGCATGATCCGTTGGAGGGTTTCCTGCATCCGTGTTTCCGTTGGTCCTCGTGCCTGGATCGTAGCATTAGCCCAGCGGAGTTTTTTTGGCAACGAACCAGCACGGGAAGGCACTTCTCGGGAGAATCCCCCAGAAGAGGGTCTTGCCCGGCCGGGTCCTTCGTGGCAAGCTCCTGGGCATGTTTCCAAACGCGCGCTCCGCTCCGCTCCTCTCCTTGGCCTTGGCCGCAGCGCTGGCCGCGACCGTCATTGCGGCCGCACCGGGGCGGGCCGCCTCGTTTTTCGTGTCAGGCCTCGCATCGGGCCTCGCACAGGGCCAGGACGCGGACGCCCTGACCCGTCAGCGCTTCGAGGCCCTGGGCCGGGCGCTGGTGCTCGGCGCGCGCGAGCCCGCCGATCTCCGGGCAGGACAGCAGAAGAGCCCGCCCAAACGCTCCTTCGTGGCCCTGTTCCAGGCCATCGCCCGGGGCGACCTGGCCGGGGCCAGGCGCTGCGCGCCCCCGCGCGGCACCGTGGACGCCCTGGACACCAAGACCGGGGCCACCCCGCTGACCTGGGCTGCGCAATGCGGCAAGGCGGACGCGGCAGCATGGCTGCTCTCCCTCGGCGCGGATGTCGAGCTTGCGGACGGGCAGAAGGCCACC
>JBFWJM010000001.1:0-43639 GCA_050253205.1 Desulfovibrionaceae bacterium | reverse complement strand
ATAATCTCCAACCGTTGCTCTATAGCCGCTGGCCCGCGCCCCCTCGTGCGCGGGCCGGGCCTGCCATGCCCGTGCGTATCGCACCCACCAACCCCGGTAGTACAGGACCAACCCGAGAAGATAAAGCACAACCTTGCCGAAGGCGCGCCGGGCCGCGAGCGTGTTTTTCTGGCGCGGGGCCGGGCTTTGCGCTACATTGCGCCCATGACCTGGGACGCGGAAAAATACGAGAAGTGGTTCGCCACGCCCACGGGCCTGGCCGCCTTCCATAGCGAGCGCAGGCTGCTCGACGTCATGACGGCGGGCTGGCCCCGGCGCTCCACGCGCCTGCTGGAGGTGGGCTGCGGCACGGGGCTGTTTTTGGAATCGCTCTGGCAGCGCGGGTTCGACGTGACGGGCGTTGACCTCTCCCCGGGCATGGTCAAGGCCGCGCGAACCCGCTTTGGCAACCGCGCGGAGATTTCCGTGGGCAACGGCGAATGCCTGCCCTATCAGGCCGGGGAGTTCGACTACGTGGTGCTCTGGACGGTGCTGGAATTCTGCCAGGACCCCGGGGCCATGCTGCGCGAGGCCGCGCGCGTGGCCGACCAGGGGCTGGTGGTGGGCTTTCTCAACCGCTGGTCGTTCTACTTCCTCTCCCACGGCAACGAGCCGCACAAGACCCTTGGGCGCGGCAGGTGGTATTCCTGGCCGCAGATGCGCCGGATGATCACCGTGAACGTGGGCCGCACGCCGCAGCAGGCGCGCTCGGTGCTGCCCGGCCCGGTGTCCACCTGGCGCGAGAACCAGCCCGCCAAGATCATCAACAGCCAGCTCCTGCCGCCGTGGTGCGGGGCGTTTTGCGCCGCGCGGGTGGACTTCTTCGGCGAGCGGCCCCTCACGCCCATCGTCATCACCCCGGAGCCCTCGTCCTAGCGGCCTAAAAGAGCATCACGCCGTCGTCATGGTTGGGGTTGCCCTCGCCCGCCCCGCCAGCCACCTGGTCCAGCTCCTCGTCGCTCAGCCGCTCATTGCGGGGCTGCTCATTCTTCGCCTGCTCCAGATCCACCGTATCCTTGCGTTCTTGGCTCATGAAAACTCCATATCGCCCGAGTATCGCCCAGAAATCGCCAGAGTATCATCGCCCAGACCATTCGCAGCAACAGGCCGCTGCCAGACGTCTCGATAATCCATCAGCCGGAATCAGAACCCGCTGATGTACCTGTCGCCCTGGGGCTGCGGCTCGCCCGCGCCTCCGGCCACCCGGTCCAGCTCCTCGTCGCTCAGCTGCTCGTCGCGCTTCTCTTCCTGTGCCGTGGGCTCCGCTGGTGCCGTGGGCTCCGCCGCTTCGGCGGCGTCCTTGCGTTCCTCATTCATCCGACGACTCCCATGCCCGTCCGTGCCGAGCTTGCGTTTGCCTGGTTCATTGCTGAAGATGCTGGAAAACATGAAGTGTTTCAAATCGAAATGAAATATCCTTCCGATGAGGGGCGGCTACGCCAGGAGGCCCGCCGCGCGCAGCCCGGCCACGAGCCCGGCGGCGTCCTGTGCCAGGTGGTCCGCCCCGGCGCGCTCCAGCTCCTCCAGGGTCATGTTGCCCCCGGCCACCCCGGCCGTGCGCACCCCAGCCCGGCGGCCCGTCTCCAGGTCCAGGGCGTGGTCGCCCACCATGAGCGCCCGGCCGGGCTCCGCGCCCATGCGGCGCAGGGCCTCCAGCAGGTGCTCCGGGTGGGGCTTCACGGCCGGGACGTCCTCGCGCGGGAGGAACACGTCGCACTGCTCGCGCACGTCCGGAAAGACCACCCGCACTGCGGCCGTGGAATTGCGGGTGATGATGCCCGTGGCCACGCCACGGGAGCGCAGCTCGCCCAGCAGGTCCCGGGTGAACGGAAAAAGCCCGCCCCTGGCGGCCGCGTCCAGCTCCGTGGCCTGCACCACCAGCCTGCCCCGGCAATGGAACTCCAGCCCCAGGTCGCGGCCCTCGTATTCGGCGATCTCCGCCGCCAGGTCGTCGAGCCATTCCAGCGCGGGCTTGGCCGGGGCCTCGGGCCGCTCGCCCAGGAACCCCTCGGCCAGGGCGGCCAGCTTGCGCTTCATGGAATCGAAGTCGATGGTCAGGTGCGCGAGCGTTCCGTCAAAGTCGAAAACCAGGGCCTTGTACTGCTGCATGTGCCACCCACTTGATTCACGTTGCGGGCCGCGCTACAGGCATGCCCATGTTCGGAACATTCGACGCGGCGGTCTGCGGGGCGGGGCCCGCGGGGAGCGCGGCGGCCTGCGTGCTCGCCGGGCGCGGGCGCAAGGTCGCAGTGCTCGACCGCGCCCTCTTCCCCCGGAAGAAGCTCTGCGGCGGCCTGCTCACCTGGAAGACCGTGCGCCGCCTGGAGGCCGTGTTCGGCCTGGACGAGGCCGCCCTGGCCCGCGAGGGGCTGGTGGACTGGTCCGCCGATACCTACGCCCTTATCCACCGGGGGCGCGTCATGGCGCGCGGGCGCGTGCCGCACCCCTTCCTGCTGGTGGACCGCGCGCGCCTGGACCACCACCTGCTGCTCCTGGCCGAGCGCGCCGGGGCCTCGGTGTTCCCCGGGGTCGGGGTGGCGCAGTGTAGCCCTGGCGAGGGGCTGGTGGCAACCACGGATGGGCATGAGATTTCGGCCGGATACGTCATCGGCGCGGACGGGGCCAACAGCAGGCTGCGGCGCGCCCTGGCGGCAAAGAGCGGCCAAGACGCCGAGCGCGGCCGCCGGGCCTGGCGAGCGGGCCTGGCCCGGGCCGTGGAGTTCCACCTCCCGCGAGACGAAGCGCCCGCGCCCCTGCGCTCCCTGGCCGAGCCGCAGCTCCATGTGGGCCACGTCCTGGCCGGGTACGCCTGGGTTTTCCCGGGGAAGGATCGACTCTGCGTGGGCATGTGCGGCCTGGAGGCCGGGGACAGGCCCCTGCTGGAACACTTCGCCGAGTTCACGGGGTTGCTCGGGTTTGACCCCGGGCGCATCCACCTGCGCGCGCATCCCCTGCCCTACGGCAACTGGATTGCCGAGCCGTGTTGCGAACGGCTGCTCCTGGCGGGCGACGCCGCCGGAATGGTGGAGCCCCTGCTCGGCGAGGGCATCTTCTACGCGCTCTCCAGCGGGGCCTTCGCGGCCAGCGCCGTGGACCAGGCCATGAGCCGAAAAGACGACCCCGGCCGGACCTACCCCGCGCTCCTGGCCCGCCACCTGCTGCCCGAGCTGCACGGGGCGGATAGCTTGCGCAACCTCTTCCTGAAGACCGTGCGCCTGGCCGGGTACGCCCCTTTCGGGCTGTTCATGCGCCTGGCCGCGCGCCCCCTGGGCGAGCTGGTGCACGGCCACCGTTCCTGGAGACTGCTGCGCCGCAAGGCCTGGGACTTCGACGCCAGGGACGCATAAACCCCCGCCTTCATCCGCCGTACGCACGGCGAACGGCTCGCAAGGCCACCCGCATGACGCAGGGCGCCCGGCGGGCCGGTTCGCGTGTCTTGCAGTGTTCGGGCCGTCCGATCAATCGGGCTGCGGGTAGGCCCCCCGGTGCGGAGCCACGGCCGTGGTCAGCCAGGCAATGGCATCGCCCAGGTGGCGCATGTTGCGCATGCCCTCGGCGTCGTTGGCCACCTCGCCCTCGTTCAGGCCGTAGCCCATGTTCCAGTAGGTGGAGCCGGGCACGATCATCTGCGACATCAGGTACATGTGGTTGATGGAGTCGAAGACGTGGGTGGCCCCGCCGCGCCGCACGGCCACCACCGCCGCGCCCACCTTGCCCTGCAGGGCGAAGCCGTTGGCGATGGACACCATGCCCGCACGGTCGAGCACGGCCTTGGTCTCCGCGCTCACGTCCGAGAAGTACGTGGGCGAGCCGATGATGATGGCGTCGGCGCGGAACATCTTCTCCACGATGTCGTTGAAGCCATCCGTGGTCACGGAGCACTTGCCGTCCTTGTTCTCGAAACATTTGCGGCAGGCCATGCAGCCGCGGATGGGCTTGCCGCCCACGCGCACCAGCTCGGTCTCGAAACCTTTGGCCGAAAGCCGCTCCAGCACCGTGGAAAGCAGAAGGTCCGTGTTGCCGCCCTTTCTCGGGCTGCCGCTCAATGCCAATGCGTACATGGTTCCTCCAGGGGAATGGTTGACGTACGTTCGATGGCGCACTAAACCACGATTCATGCACCCGAACAAGTACCGACAAAAAGATCAGGTACTAACATTTTGTATAGGGAGGAGGCCATGCCCATCAAGCTCTGCCGGACCAAGCACCTGAACGGACGGGAATACCGCTGCTATTTCGAGCTGGCGCTACAGGTCATCGGCGGCAAGTGGAAGCAGATCATCCTCTTCCACCTGGCGCAGGAGCCGTGCCTGCGCTTCGGCGAGCTCAAGCGCTTCATCCCCGAGGTCAGCGAGCGGATGCTCACGCGGCAGTTGCGCGAGCTGGAGGCGGATGGCCTGGTGCACCGGGAGGTCTACCGCGAGGTGCCGCCCCGGGTGGAATATTCGCTCACGGAGCACGGCTGCGGCCTGCTGCCCGTGCTACTCAATATCCGCGAATGGGGCATCGAGCACGAGCGCTTCCTGGGCGGGGAGGGGCGGTTCACGGACGAGGGTTTTGAACCGCTTGAGCCGCCCGTGTTCCTCTGCCGGGGCGAAGCCCGCCAATAGCCCGGGGCCCTGGGCGGGCGGCCATCAGGACCGACCTCCGGGCGGAGCACGCATGCATTTGCGTGCATGATTTCTGCCTTGCGAATGCTTCCGCGCGCTCCTCATGCACGCAAATCTAGCCGCGGCCCAGGCACAACGCCCTCGACCCGGCGTCCCAACCGAACAGTGCGGGGCACCTTCCCACTCCGATCCACAAATACGGCCAGCAACGACCCGCCAGTTCCCCCAACACCCTTCCGATAAACGGATTACTGCGATTCAGCATAGGCGCGGGCCCTCGGCGGGACCTGGGCGGTCTCCGGAGCAAACAGCTCTCGCGCGGAAACGAAAAGAGGGGAGCCTCCGAAGAGGCTCCCCCGCAGCGAGAGTGGCAATAGCCAGAACGCGACCTACAGGATGGGCAGGTACTTGTCGAGCTCGAACTCGGTGACCTGGGTGCGGTACTCGTCCCACTCGGCCATCTTGTTCTCGACCAGGGCGGTGTGCAGATGGTCGCCCAGCACGTCCTTCATGAACTTGGACTTCTTGAGGTTCGAGGCGGCCTCGTACAGGGAGCCGGGCAGCGCCTTGATCTTGTTGCGCTTGAGCTGGCGGTCGTTCATGTGGAAGATGTCGTCCTCGACCGGAGCGCCGAGCACGTAGCCCTCCTCGATGCCCTTGAGGCCGGCGGCCAGCTGCACGGCGAAGGCGAGGTAGGGGTTGGCGGCCGGGTCGGGGCAGCGCAGCTCCATGCGGGTGGCCAGCTCCTTGCCGGGCTTGTACATGGGCACGCGGACCAGGGCGGAGCGGTTGCGGCGCGCCCAGGCGATGTACACCGGAGCCTCGTAGCCGGGCACCAGGCGCTTGTAGGAGTTCACCCACTGGTTGGTGACGCAGACGAACTCGGGGGCGTGCTTCAGGATACCGGCGATGTACGCCTTGCCCTCGGCGGACAGGTGGTACTTGTCGTTGGCATCGTAGAACATGTTCTTGCCGTTCTTGAACAGGGACTGGTGCACGTGCATGCCGGAGCCGTTCTCACCGAAGATGGGTTTCGGCATGAAGGTGGCGTAGCAGCCGTGCTTGCGGGCGGTCTCTTTCACGACCACACGGTAGGTCATGGCGATGTCGGCCATGCGCAGGGCCTCGGCGTAGCGCAGGTCGATCTCGTGCTGGGAGGGGGCGACCTCGTGGTGCGAGTACTCGACCTGCATGCCCATGGCTTCGAGGGCGAAGATGATCTCGCGGCGGATGTTGTTGCCCAGGTCCAGCGGAGGAGCGTCGAAGTAGCCGCCGCGGTCGAGAATCTCGGTGTCCTGGTCGTCAGCGAAGGTGAAGAATTCCAGCTCGGGTCCGAGGTAGGCGGTGTAGCCCTTCTCGGCGGCCTTGGCGAGGACCTTCTTCAGCACGTAGCGGGAGTCGGCCTCGAAGTGGGTGCCGTCCGGGTTGACCACGTCGCAGAACATACGCGCGACGGGCTTCTCGGTGGGGCGCCAGGAGCAGATCTGGAAGGTGGTGGGGTCGGGCATGGCGACCATGTCGGACTCGTCGATGCGGCAGAAGCCCAGGATGGACGAGCCGTCGAAGCCCATGCCTTCCTCGAAGGAAGCCTCGACCTCGTTGGGGGTGATCTGGAAGCTCTTGAGCACGCCCAGGATGTCGACGAACCAGTACTGAATAAAGCTGACGTTGTAGTCTTTGATCGCTTTCAGCACGTCGTCGGCATTTTTGCAATTGAAAACGGGAATCTCCATACAATCCTCCACAGTTTGGTTAGTATCCGTTTGTTTTGGAAGAGTCAGCGGGCCACAACAATCAATAACGGTGCCAGAAGCGTGAAAGCGCAACATATCAGCTCGTTGCGCCGGGGGTACTACGCCAAACGCCCGAAAATCACAGGTTTTTCTTACAAATTCGTGATTAAATCGGCTTTTTTCGCCCGAAATGCACACAATTTTGTGAAGCAAAACAAAAATCGAGCACTGGCGCGGGCGGAGAGCACCACAAATTTGTCAACACAAATTCATGCCACGGAAGCCTCTTCTTGCGGATACCGACAATTTTCGTGCCGCATGAGCGGCTTTCGCCCCCATATAAGAGGATAGAAGGGGGCGTTTTGTCCAGATTCCGACCCATGAAATCCCGAATCCGGCCTCTGGCCCCAGGCCCCGGGAAGGCCCGCCCAAGGCCCCTTGCCGGGATTTGCGCGGGGGCGTTGCCCGCTGCGGGCGGGCTTGTGGGCCAAAACGGCCCAGCTCGATCCCGCGCGGGGCCCTTCAAGGACGGGACCACAGCCGGAAAACCGGGGGATGGGCCGTGTGTCCGGTCGCGCCTGCTTCTCACCCGCCGGGAGGAGCGGGGGATGTTCCGCTTCAGGAGCGCTGCTTGAGGTCCTTGATCCGGCGGAAGTAGTCCAGGCGTTTTTCCGGGGAGGCCTCGATGCCGTCCAGCACCAGGCGGGTGAGCAGCGCGAGCTTCACGCCCGTAGGCGTGGTCTGGGACATGAACGTCAGCGCCCTGGCGCGGCCGTCCGCGTAGTGGAGGTGGTAGCGCCAGCCGTTGCCGTCGCGGGTCCAGGCGGCATCCATGTTGCCCTGGGCGAGGCCCCTGTCGAGCAGGAAGGCGGCCAGCTCGCGCAGGGTCAGCTTGCCGGGCAGGCCGAGGTATTCGCCCTCCTCGCTGCGGATGGCGGCCGGGCGGTCGAGCAGGTCGGGCGGGGGCGGGTCGGCCGATCTGGACACGGCCGATCTGGACACGGCCGGTTCGGCCACTGCGGGTTCGGTCGGCTCCCCGCCCGAAGCGGGGGACGGCGAGGAGGACGGCGGCTCGGACGCAGCTGCGGGTGGCGGGGAGGACGGCGGCTCGGACATGGATCGCCGCGCCCCGTCCTCGTCCTCCAGGGCGTAGGAGTCCACGCGGCCGTCGGCCGCGCGCACGTTGACGATCTTCTTGGCGCGCAGGCGGGGGGCGGCGGGCTCTTCCGGGGCGGGTGCCGAGGCGGCCTCGGCGTCTTCACGCGGGGAAACATCCCCCGCATCGGCAAAGCTCCCGGCAAGCGGGCCCAGCCGCGCCAGCAGCGCCTTGTTCTCGGCCTCCATGGTGGCCAGGCGCGCCAGCCCCTCCTCCAGGCGGGCGAGGCGCTCGTCCGTGTTGCGCTGGGCCTCGGCCAGAAGCGCCACGGAGCGCATCATCTCCCCGGCCGAGCGCAGAAACTCCTCCATGCGCCCATCGGCCAGACCCGCGCCCGGGTCCGGCGGAGGGATGCTTTTCCTGTCCTGGGCGAACCCGGCCTCCTCCAGAGCGCCACGCACCTCGCGCACGCCCGAGCCCAGCTCGAACCGCTCGCGGATAAACCGGCAGGCGGCAAGCGCCTCGGGCCGGAAGCGTATGGGCTTGCCGAACCCGGCCACGGGGATGAACCCCGGAAACTTGCGGCGGTAGCTCTTGATGGTAGTGACGGAGACGCCCGTGCCCGAGGCGAGGTCCTGGTGGGTCAGGGCCTGTTCAGCGTGCATGGCGGCCCTGTGCATGGAAACCCTGGAGAGAGGCCTGGAGGCGGGCCCCGCGAGAGGTCGGCAGGGGCCGTGCGCCCGAATGCGAGCCGAATTGGCCGCCGAGGCTGCGGTTCCTGGAGCGCAGGCGGGAGTTCAGGATGCCCGAGGCGCGGCGCAGCGGGGCGCGGCGCGGCAGGCGCAGCGCGCAAGGCGCGAGAAGAACGGGGAGGCCCGCATCGAGCCGGGAACGCAGGAACCGGGGGGGCGCGAGGCGCGTCATCCAATCACCTCCGGGTTTTCCGGGTTTCGTCACCCATCGTCACCGCCGGAAACCGGGCCCCCGGCGGTTTTCTCACCATCGTGCGCCCAGTGTAGTCTAGAGAATATCTAGCGTCAATCGTCCCATGCGCCGTTTTCGCGCCAGGCGCATCCCGAGGTTGGAAAACGGCGCGTTTTGTTGCATAAGAGGAAGAACCGCGACGAGGCCCCGGGCCATACCGCGAAACCGAGGAGAGCATCATGCCCGCCGGAATCCTGGACTGGACCAACGCGACCTTCGAGAAACTCACCGCCGCACCCTACCGCGCCCGCGCCGGGGAGCTGGCCGAGCGCCTCGCCGGGGAAACGGCCGCCGGAAGGCTGCCCTTCCTCACCATGCCCTACATGGACGAGCTGTTGCCCGAGCTGGAGGCCCTGGCCCCCCGGCTCGCCCGCTTCGACCACATGCTCCTGCTGGGCATCGGCGGGTCGGCGCTGGGCGCGCGGGCCCTGCAAAAGGCCTTCGCCCCCGGGCAGGACCTCCCCGGGCACCAGGGCCCCTGGCTCTGGGTGCTCGACAACGTGGACCCCGCCACCCTGGAGGCTCACCTCCGACGGCTCGACCCGGAGCGCACCGTGGTGGTCACGGTGTCCAAATCGGGCGACACCATCGAGACCGTGGGCCAGTACTTCCTGGTCAAGCGCTGGCTCATGGAGCGCCTGGGCGAGACCTGGGGCGGGCACGTCCTGCTCGTGACGGACAAGACAAAGGGCTTCTTGCGCGAGGAGGCCGAGCGCTTCGGGGCCATGACCCTGCCCGTGCCCGACAGCCTCGGCGGGCGCTATTCCGTGCTCTCGGCCGTGGGCCTGGTGCCCGCCGTGTTCCTGGGCATGGACGTTGGCGCGCTGGTGGGCGGGGCGGCGGAGCTGGCCGCGCCCCTGGCGGGCCCGGGGCTCGACGCCGAGACCCTGGCCGCGCACCCGGCCTTCGAGCTGGCCGTCTGGGCGCGCGCACTGCTCGACTCCGCCTTCAGCGAGCTCATCTTCTTCTCCTACGTGCCCGCCATGAACAGCTTCGGCGACTGGTTCGCCCAGCTCTGGGCCGAGAGCCTGGGCAAGGAGGGCAAGGGCAGCCAGCCCATCCCGGCCGTGGGCGTCACGGACCAGCACTCCGTGAACCAGATGTTCCTGGACGGCCCGCGCAACAAGGCCTGCCTCTTCCTCACCTGCCCGGCCCTGCCCCAGGGTCCGCGCTTTCCCGAAAACCTGCCCGACGCCTTCGCCTACGTGCGCGGCAAGCCCTTTGGCGAGCTCATCCGCGCCGAAGGGCTGGGCACGCAGATGGCCCTTTGCAAGTGCGGGGTTCCCCTGGTAGAGATGCGCCTTGGGGCCGCCACGGAGCGCGAGGCCGGGGCGCTCATCGCGCTTTTGGGCGCGGCCACCATCCTCACCGGCTGGCTCATGGACATCAACCCCCTGGACCAGCCCGCCGTGGAGCTGGGCAAGCGGCTGGCCAAGGCCCGCCTCGGGTCCGAGGGCCTGGAGGAAGAAAAGGCCGACCTCGACGCCTTCCTCGGCGCACGACACATCGAACAGGAGTTCTAGGCTTTGGTCGAAAAAACCGGCGCCGAGGCCGTCCGCCCGCTGCAATTCGTGAAGGTGCTCTCCTGGAGCTTCCTGGTGCTCATCCTCGGGTTCAACCTCGGGCTCTCGCTGTTCATCTCCAACTACGTGGACAACGCGCTCATGGAGAAGCAGCGGGAGTTCGGCCTGCTGCTGGCCGAGAACCTCAACCACCAGATCTACACCCGCTTCACCCTGCCCACCCTCGTGGGCTACGGGCAGATCCAGCTCTCCAACCCCGAGCAGGCCGGAAGGCTCGACCAGGTCGTGCAGTCCACCATCCACACGCTCAGCGTGAAGGAGGTGCGCATGTACGCCCTGAACGGCATGGTGGTCTATTCCACGGACAAGGACCTGGTGGGCAAGATGGGCCTGGCGGACGAGTTCGTGGACATGGCCATCAACGAACAGGTCTACAGCTTCAAGATCATCAGCAACATCTCCAAGGTCCGCGCGTTGTTCAGCTCTTCCCTCGCCCCGGAGACCACCCTGCTCAAGACCTACTTCCCCATGCGCAGCGAGGAGACCCTCTCCACCACGGGCTTCAAGGGGCGGCTCATGGGCGTGCTGGAGTTCACCCAGGACATCACCGACGAATACCTCAAGCTCGTAAACCTGGAGCGCGTGGTGCTGGGCACCAGCCTCGTCACCTCCATCATCCTCTTCGTGGTCATCCTGACCATCCTCGGCCGGGCGGACAGGCTGAACCACGACCGCATCGCCGAGCGCGAGCGCCTGGAGCGCGAGCTCATGCAGCAGGAGAAGCTCGCAGGCATGGGCCGGATGGTCTCCGGCGTGGCCCACGAGATACGCAACCCCCTGGGCATCATCCGCTCCACGGCCGAGCACCTGAAAAAGAAGGCCGCCAAGGAGGGCAGCAAGGACGCCCCCCTGCTGGAGGCCATCTACCAGGAATCCAAGCGCCTCTCGCGGGTGGTCACGGACTTCCTCGACTACGCCCGGCCCAAGGCCCCCAAGCAGCTGGAGGTGGACCTCTCCCGGGTCATGGAGCAGGTGGCCGTGTTCCTTGCCGGGGAGTGCGAGAAGCACGGCGTGGCCCTGGAGGTGGACATCCCCGAGGGCCTCGCGGTCATGGGCGACAAGGACCTGCTCTACCGCGCCTTCTACAACGTGGTCACCAACTCCATCCAGGCCATGAAGGACGGCGGGGTCATCACCATCAGCGCGGCCAGGGAGAACGGCTCCGCGCACGTGGTGTTCATGGACGACGGCCCGGGCTTCCCCCCGGAGCACATGGAGCGCCTGAAGGACCCCTTCTTCACCACCAAGGACACGGGCACGGGCCTGGGCCTGGCCATCGTGGGTTCCATCATTGAGGGCCACGGCGGGCAGTGGACCCTCTCCTGCGGGGTGGAGGGCGGCGCGCGGGTGGACATGATCTTCCCGGCCAAGTAAGAACACGGGCAACCCAAAGGGAGCTTTCATGTCCGCCAATTCCGCAAGCATCCTCATCCTCGACGACGAGCAGAACTACCTGCTCGTGCTGCAATCCGTGCTGGAGGACGAGGGCTACGCCGTCACCGCCCTCTCCAACCCGGAGATGGGCCTCGCCTTCCTGGACGACTCCGAGGTGGACGTGGTGGTCACGGACATGAAGATGCCCGGGCTCACGGGCCAGGACGTGCTCGAATACGTCAAGAAGAACCACCCCCATGTGCCCGTGCTCATCATGACCGCCTTCGGGTCCATCGAGTCTGCGGTGGAGGCCATGCGCATCGGGGCGTTCGACTACATCACCAAACCCTTCGACAACGAGGAGCTGCTGCTCTCGCTCAAGAAGGCCGTCTCCTTCGCCCGGACCCAGCAGGAGAACCTGCGCCTGCGCGCGCAGCTCCAGGAACACTTCGGGGAAGACAACATCATCGGCCGGGGCAAGGCCATGCAGCACGTGCTCTCCATGGTCCACCGCGCGGCCCCGAGCAAGTCCACCGTGCTCATCACGGGCGAGTCGGGCACGGGCAAGGAGCTCATCGCCCGGGCGATCCACAACGCCTCCCCGCGAAAAGACGAGCCCTTCATCTCCGTGAACTGCGCGGCGCTCAACTCCGGCGTGCTGGAGAGCGAGCTCTTCGGCCACGAGAAGGGCTCCTTCACCGGGGCCACGGCCCAGCGCAAGGGGCGCTTCGAGCAGGCCAACAAGGGTACGCTGTTTCTGGACGAGATAGGCGAGATCAACGCGGACACGCAGGTCAAGCTGCTGCGCGTGCTCCAGGAGCGGACCTTCGAGCGCGTGGGCGGGGTGGACCCCATCGAGGTGGACATCCGCGTGGTGGCCGCCACCAACAAGGACCTGGCCGCCGAGGTGGAGGCCGGGCGCTTCCGCGAGGACCTGTTCTACCGGCTGAACGTGGTCTCCATCGAGATGCCGCCGCTTCGCGAGCGCCGGGAGGACATCCCCGTGCTGGCCGCGTTCTTCCTGGAGAAGTTCTCCAAGGAGAACAACGCCGCGCTCAAGGGGTTCTCGGCCTCGGCCATGGACTACCTCACGTCCTACGAATGGCCGGGCAACGTGCGCCAGCTGGAGAACGTCATCGAGCGGTGCACGGTGCTGGCCATGGGCGAGACCCTGGACGCCGAGGACCTGCCGCCGGAGATCAAGGACGAGGAGTCGCAGTACAAATCCGCCGTGGACCTGCTCCCCGTGAAGCTCGACCTGGCGGACACCATGGAGAAGATCGAGGGCGCGCTGGTGCGCCGGGCCCTGGTGCGTGGCGACTTCGTGCAGGTCAAGGCTGCGGAGCTGCTCTCCATCTCCAAGAGCCTGCTGCAATACAAGATGAAGAAGTACAAGCTCTCGGCCAAGTAGCCGGGCGGCGCTTCATCGGCGGGAACCTCCCAAGGGGGAAACATGCGCATCGAGGCCATCCGGCTCAAGAATTTCAAGGTCTTCCAAGATACGACGCTGTCGGATATCCCATCATACTGCGTGCTGCTCGGTGCCAACGGCAGCGGCAAGACGACCCTGTTCGACGTGTTCGGATTCCTCAAGGATGCACTGGCTGAGAACGTCCGCTCGGCCCTGTCCCGGCGCGGCGGGTTCCGGGAGGTCGTCTCGCGCGGCCACGAGGACGAGGACATGGAGCTGGAGCTCAAATTCCGGCTTGAAATCGCCGGGGCGAACCGCCTGGTGACGTATGTTCTCCAGATAGGCCTTCTCGACGGCAAGGTAACCGTCCGAAGGGAGATACTGCGCTACAAACGAGGGCGCAACGGGGCTCCTTTTCACTTTCTCGATTTCTCGGACGGCTCCGGGTACGCCGTAACCAACGAGGAAGACTTCAGCAAGGAGGACGAGGAGCTCGACAGGGAACCGCAGCACCTCGGCTCCCCGGACATCCTCGCCGTCAAGGGCCTTGGCCAGTTCCAGAAGTTCAAGGCCGCGAGCGCGTTCCGAACCATGCTGGAGAACTGGCACGTCTCCGATTTTCACATCGACCAGGCGCGCGGCAGCAAGCCCGCCGGGTATGCCGAGCATCTTTCCCGCAAGGGAGACAACCTGCACCAGGTCGCCGACTTCATGCGCGAACACCACCCGGAAACCTTCGCCCTGGTGCTTCAGAAGATGCGGGAGCGGGTGCCCGGCGTGCACAACATCGAGGCCGCGCCAACGGGCGACGGCCGGCTCATGCTCAAGTTCAACGATTCCGCCTTCAAGGACCCGTTCATCGACCAGTGGGTCTCCGACGGCACCATCAAGATGTTCGCCTACCTGCTGCTGCTGCACGACCCCGCGCCGCACCCCCTGCTCTGCGTGGAGGAACCGGAAAACCAGCTCTACCCCAAGCTCCTGGGAGAGCTGGCCGAGGAGTTCGAGAGCTACGCCAGGCGAGGCGGGCAGGTCTTCGTCACCACCCACTCGCCGGATTTTCTGAACGACGTGGACATCGAGAACATCTACTGCCTGGAGAAGAAAGACGGCATAACGCGAATCTCCCGCGCAGCCGACGACGAGAACATCCGCAGCCTTGTCGCCGCCGGAGACAAGCCCGGGTGGCTCTGGCAGCAGGGGCTTCTCGGGGGCGGGTTCTGATGCCGCGGCTCGTCTTCCTTCTGGAAGAGGATTCCATGAAGGACTGCCTGCTCGGGCTCCTGCCGCGCCTGTTGCCGGGAACCACCCCTGCGGACTATGTGCTGATCGCCCACAAGGGAAAACAGGACCTGGAAAAGTCCATTCCCCTCAAATTGAAAGGCTGGCTCTACCCGGAAGACGCGTTCATCATTGTCCGGGACCAGGACAGCGGCGACTGCGCCTGCGTGAAGGAAAACCTCCTGCGGCTCTGCCGCGAGGCCGGGAGGGAGCCGCTGCTGGTGCGCATCGCCTGCCGCGAGCTGGAGTCCTGGTTTCTCGGTGATCTTGCGGCCGTGGAATCAGCTACGGGAGCCAAGGGACTGGCCGGAAAACAACGGAATAAACTGTTCAAGAACCCCGACCGCCTCGGGTCCCCCTCGCGGGAACTCGCCCGGCTGGTGCCCGAATACTCCAAGCGCAGGGGAGCCAAAGACCTGGGGACCCGCCTCTCTCTGGAAAGGAACACCTCCCACAGTTTCAACGTCTTCATTTCCGGAGTGCGTCGGGCGGCTCGGTCTCTCTTGGCCCAGCAGTAACCCATGCCCAAGACCGACCCCATCCACGAATACGTCGAGGCCCTGCTCGCTTCCGAGCGGCTCGGGCGGCAGGTGGTGCACCACCGGACCCTGCCCGGCTCCCCCGCGAGCCTGGAGGAGCCCGTGCGGCCCCTGCCCAGGGCGCTGGGCGAGCTGCTGGCCCGCATGGGCATCGAAAAACTTTACTCCCACCAGTGCCGGGCCATCGACCTGGCCAGAAGCGGGCGCAACGTGGTGGTGGCCACGCCCACGGCCTCGGGCAAGACCCTTACCTACAACCTGCCCGTGCTGGAGCAGCTCCTGGCCGAGCCCTCCTCCCGAGCGCTCTACCTCTTCCCGCTCAAGGCCCTGGCCCAGGACCAGTTGCGCGCCTTCACCGAGCTGGCCGGAGGCCTTGAGCTGCCGCCGCACCTGGACGAGGCCCAGCGCCCCCGCGCGGCCATCTACGACGGCGACACCACGCCCCACTTCCGCCGCAAGATACGCGACAACCCGCCCGGCGCGCTCATCACCAACCCGGAGATGCTGCACCTGGCGCTCCTGCCGCACCACAACTCCTGGGCCGAGCTCTTCGCCAACCTGACCCACGTGGTGGTGGACGAGGTGCACACCTACCGGGGCGTCATGGGCTCGCACATGGCCCAGGTGTTCCGCAGGCTGCTGCGCATCTGCCGGGCCTGGGGCGCAAGCCCCGTGTTCATCTTCTGCTCGGCCACGGTGGGCAACCCGGCGGAGCTCTGCCAGCGGCTCACCGGCCTGCCCGTGGTCGAGGTTTCGGAGTCCGGCGCGGGCCGCAGCGAGCAGCACATGGTCTTCCTCAATCCGCACGACAGCCCGGCCCAGGCCGCCATCCTGCTGCTCCAGTCCGCCCTGGCGCGCGACCTCCGGACCATCGTCTACACCCAATCCCGGCGGCTCACGGAGCTCATCGCCCTCTGGGCCGGGGAGCGCGGCGGCCAGTTCAAGGACCGCATCTCCGCGTACCGGGCGGGCTTTTTGCCGGAAGAACGGCGCGACATCGAGGCGCGCATGAGCTCGGGCGAGCTGCTGGCGGTCATCTCCACCTCGGCCCTGGAGCTCGGCATCGACATCGGCGGGCTCGACCTCTGCATCCTGGTGGGCTACCCCGGTTCCGTCATGGCCACCTGGCAGCGGGGCGGGCGCGTGGGCCGCGCCAGACGCGACTCCGCCGTGGCGCTCATCGCCGGGGAGGACGCCCTGGACCAGTACTTCATGCGCCACCCCGAGGACTTCTTCGCCCGGCCGCCGGAATCCGCCGTGCTCAATCCGCTGAACCCCGTGATCCTCTCGCGCCACCTCGTGTGCGCGGCGGCGGAGATGACGCTTCGCCCCGGCGAGCCCTACCTGGCCGAGCCCGGCATGGCTGAGCAGGCCCAGGAGCTGGTGGCCCGGGGCGAGCTCTTCGAGGTGGTGGCCCAGCGGTGCACCAGAAAGGACAAGGGCGCCGGGGCGAAGCCCGAGGTCACGGAGATCGTCACCCAGCGCAAGCGCCCCCAGCGCGACGTGGACCTGCGCGGCTCGGGCCGGGCCATGCACATCGAGGACCAGGACACGGGCGAGCGCATCGGCAGCATCGACCACCACCGCGCCTGCAAGGAGACGCACCCCGGGGCCGTGTACCTCCATCGGGGCCGGACCTACGTGGTCAGCGAGCTGGACATGGAGACCGGAACCGTGCGCGCCCGGCAGGCCAGGGTCAAGTATTACACCCGCGCTCGCACGAGCAAGTCAACGGAAATTCTGGAAATAATTGCTCGTCGGGAGGCCCTGGGCGCGGCCTTCTTCCTGGGCAGGCTGCGCGTCACCGAGGAGGTCACGGGCTACGAGAAGCGCGCCGTGCGCGGCGGCACGCTCATGGGCATCCAGGGCCTCGACCTGCCGCCGCTGGTCTTCGAGACCGAGGGTCTCTGGTTCGTGGTGCCGGACGCACTGCGCCGCAGGGCCGAGGACGAGTACCTGCACTTCATGGGCGGCATCCACGCGCTGGAGCACGCGGCCATCGGCATCCTTCCCCTGCTCGTGCTCACGGACAGAAACGACCTGGGCGGCATCTCCACGCCGCACCATCCGCAGGTGGGCGCTCCGGCGGTGTTCATCTACGACGGCCTGCCCGGGGGCGCGGGGCTCGCGCGCCAGGCCTTTGCCCGGGCGGACGACCTGCTCCTGACCACGGCCAGGACCGTGCGCGACTGCGAGTGCGAGCTGGGCTGCCCCTCCTGTGTGCACTCGCCCAAGTGCGGCTCGGGCAACCGGCCCATCGACAAGCGCGCGGCCCTGTTCCTGGCCGAGGCCCTGGCCGCAGGAACCCTGGACCCTGCGGACGTGCCCGAGCCGGAAACGACCGCCACGCCATCAACTTCCGCGACATCCACGACGTCCGCAACGTCCGCGACGCCCGCGACGTCCGCAACGTCCGCGACGCCCGACACAGGTCCTGAAGCGGCCTCCCCGCAAGCTGCACAGCCACCCAAACCCCAAACCGATGCGCCCGCCGCCGCCCGGGCCGCCGTCCGCAAGGAGCCCGACATGCCCCTGCCCCGCCGCTACGCCGTGCTGGACATTGAAACCCGCCGCAGCGCCCAGGAGGTGGGCGGCTGGAACCGAGCGGACCGCATGGGCGTGTCCGTCGCCTGCGTCTGGGATTCGGCCTCCGAGGCCTTCAGCGACTACGAGGAGGACCGTATCGACGACCTGGCCGAGCACCTGGCCGAGTGCGACCTGGTCATCGGGTTCAACGTCATCCGATTCGACTACCTCGTGCTCTCCGGGCTCTCCAGCTTCCGGTTCCAGTCCTTGCCCACCCTGGACCTGCTGGCGCACATCCACGAGCGCATGGGCTTTCGCATCAAGCTCGACACCCTGGCCCAGGCCACCCTGGGTGCGGCCAAGAGCGCGGACGGGCTCCAGGCGCTCGAATGGTGGAAGCAGGGCCGCCTGGACCTGATCACCGAATACTGCCGCCAGGACGTGGCCGTGACACGCGACCTCTACCTCCACGGGGTGAACGAGGGGTGCGTGTACTATGTGAACAAGGCCGGGCAGAAGGTCCGCATGCCCGTGGCTTGGTAGCCGTGCCCCGACTGCGCTGTGATCCGAACTGTGGCCCAGTCGAGCCCGCCCGGAAATCCGCACCGGGCTTGACGTATTTGTGCAACTCTGGGAGAACAGCCCAGGGGTCACTAGGAAGGAGAACACCATGCCCATCCCCGGTCTAGGAACAGCGGTCCCGTTCTACAAGCTCCAAGGCTGCGGAAACGACTTCGTGGCCATCGACAACCGCGCCCTCGGCCTGCCCGAGGCGGACATGCCCGACTGGGCCCTGAAGCTCTGCGCACGGGCCTTCGGCATCAGCGCGGACGGCATCTTCTTCATCGAACAGCCCCAGCCGGGAACGGATCAGGCCTACTCCTGGCGCTTCTTCAACAACGACGGCTCCCGCGCGGAGATGTGCGGCAACGCCTCGCGCTGCGTGGCCAAGCTGGCGAACCTGCTGGGCATCGCCCCTGCCGAGCACATCTTCGGCACGGACGTGGGCGACATCCGGGCCAAGGTGCTCACCGAAGGGCCGGACGCGGGCGAGGTCAAGGTGCAGCTCACGCCGTACCAGAACCTCAGGCTGAACATGGAGCTCGACTTCCAGGGCACGCCGTACACCGTGCACTTCGTGGACACGGGCGTGCCGCACGTGGTGGTCTTCGTGGCCGACGTGCAGGCCGTGAACGTGCCCGCCGTGGGCTCCTACCTGCGCCACCACGAGGCCTTCAAGCCCGCCGGGAGCAACATCAACTTCGTCCAGGCCATGGACGCCGAGACCATGCTCTGCCGGACCTACGAGCGGGGCGTGGAGGCCGAGACCTACGCCTGCGGCACGGGCGTCTCCGCCGCGCAGCTGGTGGCCCACGAGTTGGGCCTCACCGGGTCGTGGTCGCGCATCACCACCACGGGCGGCGAGACCCTCACCGTGAGCGTGGAAGAAGGTTCGCTCTTCCTCCAGGGCGGGGCCACGTTGGTTTTCGCTGGCGAGGTGAGCCTCGAAGCCGTGGGCCTTGTTGGCGAGAAGCACTAGCCCGAAAAATACTGTCACGATATACACTGTCACGATATACACTGGCCCGACATCTTTTCTCGCGCCCAAACGCCAACCGCCGCTCTCGTCATGGGAGCGGCGGTTGGCGTTTTGAAGGAGCGCATGCCAATGGTGGCACTCACTTTCGGCGATTGATCTCCAGGGCCTCCTTGGCCATTTCCTCGAAGTCCTTCTCCGCTTCCAGTTCTGCCGCTTCCCGCTCGCGCCTGCGCCGGGCGGCGTCAAAGCGGCTGTACTCTCCGTGCGCGTGCCGTTCCGCCGTGGTGTGCGAATCCTTGCCCGCCCCCGAGAGCAGCTCGCGCTCGTTGAATCGCAGGAACCTGTCCGTGAGTTCGCCCCACTCCGCCATGGTGATGCGTTCGCGCCGGGCGGATCGGTCTTCGGCATAATCCAGAAACATGACCACGAGACGGTCCAGCGCGGTGATTTCCTCGGCCGTAAGGTAGTTTTTGGAGGTCAGGACGTCGCCCTTGCGCACCACCGACCCCTTGAAGCTCGTCAACCCCATGTTCGGAAGGGCCGCATCGGCGCGATCGCGGATGATTTCGGCCGCGGTCCTGCCCGTGGTGGCGAAAAGCATCTTATTTTTGATGGTCTTGAAAAAATCCTGCGCTGCGGAGGATTTTTTGTCGTAATCAACGCTGGTCTGCACGAAAAGATCTTTGATTTTCTGATAAAACCGCTTTTCCGAAGCCCGGATGGAACGAATGCGTTCGAGCAGCTCGTCAAAGTAGTCCCAACCGCCGGGATCCTTGAGCCGCTCGTCATCCATGGCGAATCCCTTGACCATGTACTCGCGCAGCCGCTGCGTGGCCCAGCGTCGAAACTGCGTGCCCACGGTGGAGCGAACCCGGTAGCCCACGGCGATGATCGCATCCAGGTTGTAGTGCCTGGTCAGGTACTGTTTTCCGTCCTCGGCAGTTATCAAAAAAGATTTGATAACTGCCTCTTCAGGCAGCTCCCCTTCTTGAAATACATTTATAAGATGATGACTGATGTTCTGAACCGTGACCCCGTAGAGCTGGGCCATGAGCTTCTGGCTGAGCCAGACCGTGTCGTCCAGAAAGCGCACCTCCACCCGGACCCCGCCATCCGGTCCATTGAAGATGTCTATCCGCGAATCAGGAACAGGGAGAAGGTCGCTCACAGGTCTCCTCCCTACGGCTTGGTCCTGCCGAGGTTCTTCAGGCGAATCTTCACCACCATGGGGTTGGGGTAGGTCTCGCGGATGGATTTGAACAGCTCGCGCGCCTTGGCGAAGTTCATCTCCTGCTCGTACACGTCCGCCAGAAGGAACACGGCCTGGGCGTGCACGTCCGTATCGCCGGGCTCGTCCGCCATCATGGCCTCCAGCACCTCCTTGGCCTGGCCCCAGCTCTGCATGAAGGTATAGGTCTGGGCCTCCTCGTAGCGGCACAGGGCCCGCAGGGCCGCATCGGGCGCCTGCTCGGCGCAGCGGGCGAAGAGCCTCGCGGCCAGGTCGTACTCGCGCAGGGTCCGCTGGGTCCGGGCCATGGCCAGGCGCGTCTCGACGATGCGCCCGGGGTCGTCCCCGGCGAATTCCAGGCTCTTCTCCCTCGCCGCGAGGGATTGCGGATAGTCGCCGATCTGCTCATACAGCGCGCCCAGGCGGTTCATGAGCTCCCAGGCGGCCTCGCGGTCCTGGCCGAACTCCAGGATCATGGCCTCCAGGAGCGAGATGGAGCGCTTGGTATCGCCCGTGACGTTCAGCGATATCTCCAGCAGCCGCTGCCAGGCCTCCTTGCGGTGGCCGCCCTGGGGATGCAGCTGGAGGTAGCGCTCGTAGCCTGTGCGGGCCTCCAGGTAGAAGCCCTGCACGTACGCCTCGCGGATGGCGTCGAGATCGTCCTCGCCGCCGCCCTGGCCGCAGGCGGCCGGGAGGACCACCAGCAGGGCCAGGGCGAGCAGGCGCATGAACCGCATCTAGTCTTCCTTGTCGATGGCGCTGTCGAGAATCAGGTCGAACCCGGCCACGAAGTCGTTGTCGTCCATCTTCACCAGGCGCACGCCCTGGGTGGCGCGGCCGCGCGTCAGGCTGATCTCGCCCACGCGCATGCGGATGATCTTGTTGCCCGAGGTGAGCAGCATGATCTCGTCCTGGGCGTCCACCATGCGCGCGCCGAGCACGTTGCCCGTCTTGGTGGTCACGCGCATGTTGATGATGCCCTTTCCGCCGCGCGTCTGGGTGCGGTATTGGTCCACGTTGGTGCGCTTGCCGTAGCCCCCGGAGGAGACGGTGAGCAGCTGCTGGCGCTCGGGGTCGTTGGTGACCACCGTGGCCACCACCTGGTCCGAGTCGCGCAGGGCGATGCCCTTGACCCCGGCCGTGGTCCTCCCCATGGGCCGCACGTCTTTCATGTCGAAGCGGATGGCCGTGCCCTGCTCGGTGATGATCAGGCAGTGGCAGTCCAGCGGGGCCTCCATGACCTTCATGAGCTCGTCGCCGTCCTTGAGGTTCACGGCGCGGATGCCCGTGGAGCGGCAGTTGGCGTACATGGACACGGAGGACCGCTTGACCATGCCGCGCTTGGTCACGAAGAGCAGGTAGTTGTCGTCGTCGAACTCGCGCGTGGAGATGGCCGTGGCCACCCATTCGTCCTTTTGCAGCGGCACGAGGTTGGCGATGTGCGCGCCCTTGGCGTAGCGGCTGCCCTCGGGCACCTGGTGGACCTTGAGCTGGTACATGCGCCCGAGGTTGGTGAAGAGCAGCAGGGTCTGGTGGTTCGTGGTCAAGAGGAAGTTCAGCACGAAGTCGCCGTCGCCCGTCTGCACGCCGGCGATGCCCTTCCCGCCCCGGCGCTGGGCCTGGTAGTTGGTCAGGGGCACGCGCTTGATGTAGCCGCGCTTGGAGAGCGTGATCACGGTCTCGTCGTCGGCGATGAGGTCCTCGATGTTGATGTCGCTCGGGTCCTCGTCGAGCATCACGGACTGGCGGGGGGTGGCGTAGGTCTTCTTGATCTCCTTGAGCTCGTCGCGGATGACGCCCTTGAGCACCTCCTCGTTCTCCAGGATGGACTTGAGGTAGGCGATGAGCTTCATGAGCTCCTCGTACTCGGCCTGGAGTTTTTCCCGCTCCAGCCCCGTGAGGCGCTGCAAGCGCATGTCGAGGATGGCCTGGGCCTGGATTTCCGAGAGGCTGAAGCGCTCCATGAGCGCGGCCTTGGCCTCCAGGGGCCCGGCGCTGGCGCGGATGATGCGCACCACCTCGTCGATGTTGTCCACCGCGATCTTCAGGCCTTCGAGGATGTGGGCCCTGCGCTCGGATTTCTCCAGGTCGAACTTGGTGCGCCGGATGATGACCTCGCGGCGGTGGTCCAGGAAGTGGGCCAGCACCTGCTTGAGGTTCAGCAGCATGGGCCTGTTGCCCACCACGGCCATCATGTTGATGCCGAAGCTCGTCTCCAGCGGGGTGAACTTGTAGAGCTGGTTGATGATGATGTCGGGGATGGCCCCGCGCTTGAGGTCGAGGACGATGCGGATGCCGTTGCGGTCGGATTCATCCCGCAGGTCGGAGACGTTTTCGATCTTGCGCTCGTTGATCAGCGCGGCGATCTTCTCCACCAGGGTGGACTTGTTCAGCGCGTAGGGAATCTCCTTGATGATCACGGACTCGCGGTTGCCCTTGTGCTCCTCCACCACCATGGTGCCCCGGATGCGGATGGAGCCGCGCCCGCCGGAGTAGGCGTCCCGCAAGCCCTGCCCGCCGTAGACCGAGGCCCCGGTGGGGAAGTCGGGCCCCTTGATCTTGGTCATGAGCTGCTCGACGGTGCAATCGGGCTTGTCGAGCACCATGAGCGTGCCGTCCACCAGCTCGCCCAGGTTGTGGGGCGGGATGTTGGTGGCCATGCCCACGGCGATGCCCGCCGTGCCGTTCAGCAGCAGGTTCGGCACCTTGGTGGGCAGGACGGACGGCTCCTGGAGGGAGTTGTCGTAGTTGGGCCGGAAGTCGACGGTGTTCTTGTCGATGTCCGCCAAAAACTCGCCGCAGAGGCGGGCCATGCGCACCTCGGTGTAACGCATGGCCGCGGCCGCATCGCCATCGATGGAGCCGAAGTTGCCCTGGCCGTCCACAAGCGTGTCGCGCATGGAGAAGTCCTGGGCCATGCGGACCAGGGCGTCATACACGGCGGAGTCGCCGTGGGGGTGGTACTTGCCGATGACGTCGCCGACCACGCGGGCGGACTTCTTGTACGGGCGGTTGTAGGTGTTGCCCAGGTCCTGCATGGCATAGAGGATGCGCCGGTGCACGGGCTTGAGGCCATCGCGCACGTCCGGGATGGCCCGCCCAACGATGACCGAGAGCGAGTACTCCAGGTAGGATTTTTTCAGTTCCTCTTCGATGCTGATGAATTGCGTCACTCATTCCTCCAAATATAACTGACTGGAAATTTATTATTTATATGCATGGTGAGAAATTGCGTTTGTAATCATTTTGGATTGACCGATAGACATAAAATGTCTATTTTTTTCATGGAGGCTTTGTTGGCGCAAGCTGGCATTGCCTTTTTTCATTGCTGCTCCATGGGCCTCAGGTCATGAATCTGAGTAAAGCTTCAAACCACAAAATGATCGTTCCCGTTGATCTGCTGATGGGTTCGGTGACGAAGCTCCAGCACCTGATCAGCTAGCGGGCAGAGCTCCGCGCGGATTGGCTCATCCATGGTTCCAAACCGGACGCTCCAGTTGATGATGTAGGCCACCAGATCCGCTAGCTGGATCGCCGTGGTCAGATCGCTGAACGAAAAAAGGCTCGGGGACGATCCTCGACGAGCGCATCCTGCCCCTGGCCGTATTGCGGAAGTATTCCGCCATCTGGTTGACGAGAATACGGCTTTGCGCCTTGTCCAGCTCATCAAAGACGACAATCCCCGACCCGTCACGCTCCGGCTCATTGAGAAAGTAACAAAACCGCTCGAACAAATACGCGTAATCCTTGCGCAGAAAGTCGCCCTCCTGCCGTTCGGCCGTCTTGTCCACTATGCTGGCAAAGGCACGGACTCGATGCGACGCGCAAAGCTCCAACACATGGCCCACAAAGGCAATTTTCGCCTGCGCCAGCGCTGTCAGCTGATCACGTGAGGGGCACGCCCCGTCCATCAGACACTGCCCGGCCAGCTCCCTGCGCTGCTCGAAGGAAAACAGGCCCGCTTGTGATGCCAGGCGGTATGTTTTCCTCTTCAGCAGCTTCTTTCCCTTGAGTTCGAGCTTTCCGAGGGTGATCCTCATCCCGAAAAACCGCTCTTCCGCTTCCCATACCCTTTGGATAAGGTTCCATATCTCACGATCTTCGATGCATACCCCGGCCAGCACCTCGTAAGGGGCCAGCTTGCGGTCAAAACCGCTCTCATCGACGAACAGAAAATAGCTCATGCCTAGAAGTCCAAGGCATCCAGGGAGAGGGCGTTCTTCTCGATGAACTCGCGCCGGGGCTCCACGCTGTCGCCCATGAGGTCCATGAAGATGTCGTTGGCGGCGGCCGCGTCGCCGATGGTCACCTGGAGCATGATGCGCTTGTCCGGGTTCATGGTCGTCTCCCAGAGCTGCTCGGGGTTCATCTCGCCCAAGCCCTTGTAGCGCTGGATCTGCCAGCCGCGGTGCGCCTCGTCCATGACCAGGGAGAACAGGCCAAAGGGCCCCTCCACGGGCACCGCCTCCTCGCCGCGCTTCACGCTGAAGGCGTAGCCGCCGCACTGCTCGCCCAGCTCGTGCCACATGTCGTGCGACTTCTTGTAGAGCTTGGAATTGAAGAACTCCATGGGCCGCCGGGTGCGCAGGCCGTTGTCGTTCTCGAAGACCACGAAGGTGCGTTCCTTGTCGGTCTCCTCGTCCACCTCCTGCTCCAGCCAGGCCTTGTAGCCCGCCTTTTCCATGAGCGCCTGGAACTCGTCCGGGGCGTTGTCGTCGAAGTAGGTGAACTTGAGCTTCAGCGGGCACTCGATGAGCGACATGAACAGGTGCTCCTCCAGGCCCGAGTTCTCGGCCTCGGCCATGCGCGAGCGCACGAAGGATATCTTGCTCATGAGCGTGATGAGATTTTTGCCCTTGAAGGCCTCGCCGTTCTCGGCGCTGACGCTGATCTCGTCGCCCAGGTTGGAGAGCAGGAACTCGTTGAGCTGGTTCTCGCTGGCGATGAACTGCTCCTTCTTGCCCTTGTGCGCGCGGAACAGCGGCGGCTGGGCGATGTAGAGGTAGCCGCGCTTGATCAGCTCCTCGTACTGACGGAAGAAGAAGGTCAGCAGCAGGGTGCGGATGTGCGAGCCGTCCACGTCCGCGTCGGTCATGATCACGACCTTGTGGTAGCGAATCTTGTCGAAGTCCTTGTCTTCCTCCTCCTCGCCGATGCCCACGCCGAGCGCCGTGATCATGGCGCGGATTTCCTTGTTGGAGAGCATCTTGTCGAACCTGGCGCGCTCCACGTTGAGAATCTTGCCCCTGAGCGGAAGGATAGCCTGGAACTTGGGGTCGCGCCCCTGCTTGGCCGAGCCGCCTGCCGAGTCGCCCTCGACGATGAATATCTCCGATTCCTCCGCCTTCTTGGACTGGCAGTCCGCCAGCTTGCCGGGGAGCGAGTTGTCCGAGAGGGCGCCCTTGCGGCGCACGAGGTCGCGGGCCTTTCTGGCGGCCTCGCGGGCGCGGGCCGCGTCCACGACCTTCTCCAGGATGGCCCTGGCCTCCTTGGGATTCTCCTGGAAGAACTGCGACATCTTTTCATACACGATGGCCGAGACCACGCCCGAGGCTTCGGAGTTGCCGAGCTTGGTCTTGGTCTGGCCCTCGAACTGCGGGTTCGGCAGCTTGACGGAGACCACGGCCGTGAGGCCTTCGCGCACGTCGTCGCCCGAGACGTTGCGCACCAGCTTCTTGGGCACGTCCGCATTCTTGATGTAGTTGTTCAGCGCGCGGGTGAGCGCCATCTTGAAGCCCACCAGGTGCGTGCCGCCCTCGATGGTGCGGATGTTGTTGGCGAAGGTGAACATGTTCTCCTTGAACCCGGTGTTGTACTGCACCGCGAACTCCACGACCATGTTGTCGCTCTCGGCCTGGCCGTAGATGATCTCGTTCACCGCACCCAGGCCGGAGTTGATGTCCACCACGTAGGACCTGAGCCCGCCCTCGAAGCAGAAGCTGTCCTTCTCTCCGGTGCGCTCGTCCACGAAGTCGATGGTCAGCCCGGAGTTGAGGTAGGCCAGCTCCTGCATGCGCTTTTTCAGCGTGTTGTAGTCGAACTGGTTGACCTCGAATATCTCCTCGTCGGGCCTGAAGCGCACGGCCGTGCCCGTGGAGGACGACTCGCCCACCACCTCCACCCCGGTGACGGGCACGCCCCGCTCGTACTTCTGGCGGTAGAGCTTGCCGTCGCGCTTGACAGTGGCCTCCAGGAACTCGGAGAGCGCGTTAACGCAGGAGACGCCCACGCCGTGGAGCCCGCCGGAGACCTTGTAGGAGTCGTTGTCGAACTTGCCACCCGCGTGCAGCACGGTCATGACGACCTCGATGGCCGGCTTCTTCTCCTTGGGGTGCATGTCCACGGGTATGCCGCGGCCGTTGTCGATGACGGTCACGGAGTTGTCCATGTGCAGCACGACCTTGATGCGCGTGCAGTAGCCCGCCATGGCCTCGTCGATGGAGTTGTCCACAACCTCGTAGACCAGGTGGTGCAGGCCTCGGTAGTCCGTGGAGCCGATATACATGGCCGGGCGTTTCCTGACGGCGGAAAGCCCTTCGAGGATGGTGATGGAATCGGCGGTGTACTGTTTCTGTGCCATGAATTACATGTCCTCTTCGGTGTAGTAGGTCTCTTCCTGGATCATCATGGGCATGAGGATGGTCTGGTACTCGGCGTCGTCCGGCCCGGTGATGCCGCTGGGGGCCTCGGCCCCGGTGAGCACGAACTCCACCCGCTTGGAGCTGAAGTGCCCGAGGATGTCGATGAGGTTCTTGGTGGGAAACGCGATGCGCTCCAGCCCGCCGGAATACTCGGCCTCGATGGCCTCCGTGGCCGTGCCCGTCTCCTGGCCCTGGGAGTAGAGCACCACCTCGCCGTTCTTGAACAGGAAGTGCGTGCAGCGGTTGGAGTCGGTGTTGAAGATGGAGATGCGCTCCAGGGCCTCGATGAGCTCCGAGCGGACCACGCTCAGCCGGGAGACGTCGTCATCCGAGAGCCGGGCCAGGAAGTTGTTGTAGTTCGGGTACTGGTAGTACGAGAGCGGCAGGGAGAAGGTCTCCGTCTTGTCCCCGGTGCGGAAGAAGAGCCGCTTCTCGGAGATGTTCATCTCGATCTCGTCGGCGGTGAGCCATTTCTTGAGCTCCGCCAGGTATTTCTTCTGGATGAGCACGCCCTCCTCGGGCAGCAGTTCGTGGATGTCGTCGTTGACGAAGCGCATCATGGCGAACTGGTGGCCGTTGAGCCCGCAGACCTCGATGCTCCCCTCGTCGTCCTTGGAGGGCACCATGTTGATGCAGGCGATGGCCTCCATGGAGTCCTCGTCGGATATGCAGTAGGATATCTTCTCGATGACCTCGTGCAGGAAGTCGCCAGACCAGAACACGGTGCCGTTTTCCGGGAAGGCCGAGAACTTCTGGAACCACTCCTCGTCGTTCACGGGGAGTTTGTACTTCCTGGAGCCCTGCTCCACGAGGATGTTCTGCTTGTCCGGGTCGGTCTTGATGGTCAGCTCCGCGGAGGGCAGCTTGCGCACCAGCTCGTAGAAGGCGCGCCCCTGGACCCCGGCCAGCCCGGCCTCCTCGATGCGGCAGGCATAGGAACCGCAGAACTCCAGGTTGGAGTCCGTGGACATGATGTTCAGCCGCCCGTCCTCGCATTTGAGCCAGATGGTCCGCAGGAAGGCGGCTCCGGTCTTGGCGGGGATGATGTTCGCGGACTTCTGCAAGCCTTCGATGATTTCGTCCCGGTTTACCCTCAAGAACATAGAAATACTCCTTGTGGTAGTAGTTAGCCGCCGCTTGTTGTTCCTAGCGCGGCCAACGCCTTGTTTTCATTTTTATAGTTGGAAACATCCCGTGTCGGTTTCCGGTGCGCCGAAGTGCGCAACAGGCGCTTTTGTCAGCTGCGACCAAGCAAGAGACATTTCTTCTTCAACTCTTTCAACAATCGGTTCATATCCTCGTCATCATCTTTCAATTGTTCGATCTTTTTGACGGAGTAGAGCACCGTGGAGTGGTCCTTGCCGCCAAAGGCCCGGCCCAGCGCCGGGTACGACACGGGCAGGAGGTTCTTGCACAGCCACATGGCCACCTGCCTCGCCTGGGCGATCTGGGCGTGGCGCTTGGAGCCCTTGATCTCCTTCACGGCCATGCCGAAATGTTCGGAAACCGCCTGGATCACGTGGTCCGCGTTGAGCGTCTCGGTG
Source organism: Desulfovibrionaceae bacterium (assembly GCA_050253205.1). Classification (GTDB taxonomy): domain Bacteria; phylum Desulfobacterota; class Desulfovibrionia; order Desulfovibrionales; family Desulfovibrionaceae; genus JAHJKV01. The sequence goes on along the minus strand of JBFWJM010000001.1, from coordinate 15,510 downwards.
GTGTTTTCCTCGGTGTTGGTGAGGATGCGCTCGAAGTCCTTCTTGGTCAGCTCCTTCTTCACCAGCTCGCGGAAGGCCGCCAGCTTGATGAGGATGCCTTGCAGGTAGCGGAAGTCCTTGAACCGCTGGGCCAGGGTCAGGACCTGCTCCTTGGTCAGCGGCAGCTTCTTCACCCTTGCCCGGTCCTGGATGTATTCGATGCGGATTTCCAGGTCGGGCTGCTTGAGGTTGACGATGAGCCCCCACTCCAGGCGCGAGAGCAGCGTCGGGTCGAGAAAATCGTAGCTGGAGAGCTTGTCCAGGCAGGCGAAGACCATCTGCTTCTTGTTGTCGTAGAAGTGGTTGAACAGGATGACCATCTCCTGCTGCATCTGGTCGTACTTCTGGATCTGTTGGAAGTCGTCGATGAAGAGGTGGTTGTGGGAGCAGATGAAATCCCTCGCGCGGAAGCGGTCTCCGGCGAAGCTCACCCGGAAAAGGTTGTTCAGCTCGTCCATGGAGAGCAGCAGGATGGACTTGTGTTCCACCTTCTTGCTCAGTTCGTTGGCGATGGAGCGCAGCAGGTGCGTCTTGCCCGAGCCGTTCTTCCCGCAGATGACGAACGGATTGAACAGGCTGCCCGCCTGCTTGGTCACCTCCCTGGCCGAGGCCATGGGAAAGTAGTTCTTTTTGTTGATCAGAAACGTCTCGAAGATGAACTGGCTGTCGTAGGGGAATTCGAGCTTGGCCGTCACGGCCGGGGATTCACCCTTCCCGCGTGCGCGGCCCGCGCCGTTGGTGTAGCGGATTTCCACCGCCGTGCCCAGAAACTGGAGCATCTCCGCCTCGAAACGGGCCTGCATGTTCGCCTCGAACCAGGTGGCGAAGAACGGATGCGGAAACGACACGCTCACCAGCCCGGAGTCGTCCGGGGCGGTCAGCGAAAGCGGATCAAACCAGCTGGCCAGTTCCTTGTCGGAGCAGGTTTGCAGGAGGTGTTCGCGCAGGGCTTGTTTCACGATGTGGGTCGTCGATTTCTTGTATTTGTAACCATTGAATATATATACTAAAAAATAAGAGAGCCCTGTGGCCAGCCCCGCTCGCGCCCAGGGTTGTTTTTTGTACCAGATTTCAGCCCCGAAGCCAAGTTTTCCCCCGCTGGAAACCCCCCTGGGGAGAAAAAAAATTGCCTTTGTGAAAAAATTGAGAGAGGATCGCCGCTTGCACAAATGACAACGCCTCCCGGCCTTTTCGAGGATTGGTTTTCGGGTCGGCGAGCGACACAGGGAGGGCCCCGTGGCCGAGGTGAAAAAGACCATCCAGGAAATCAACGAGCGCATCAGGAAAGGCAAGGCCGTGGTGGTCAATGCCGAGGAGATGGTGGAGATCGTCCGCAGCCGGGGCAAGGCCGAGGCCGCCAGGGAAGTGGACGTGGTCACCACCGGCACCTTCTCCACCATGTGCTCCTCGGGCGTGCTCTTCAACCAGGGGCAGCAGCCTCCGGTGATGAAAACCTCCAAGGTCTGGCTCAACAACGTGCCCTGCTATGCGGGCATCGCCGCCGTGGATGCCTACATCGGCGCAACCGAGCCCGCCGAGGACGACCCGCTGAACAAGGTCTACCCCGGGCGCTTCGCCTACGGCGGCGGCCATGTCATCGAGGACCTGGTGCGCGGCAAGGCCGTGCACCTGCGCGCCGAGGCCTACGGCACGGACTGCTACCCCAGGAAGGAACTGGAAAAGGACGTCACCCTGGCGGACCTGCCCCAGGCCTGGCTGCTCAACCCGCGCAACTGCTACCAGAACTACAACGTGGCCGTGAACCTCACCAGCCGCACCATCTACACCTACATGGGCCCGCTCAAGCCCAAGGGCAACAACGCCAACTTCGCCACCGCAGGCCAGCTCTCGCCCCTGTTCAACGACCCGCAGTTCAAGACCATCGGCCTGGGCACGCGCATCTTCCTGGGCGGCGGCGTGGGCTACTGCATCGGCTCCGGCACGCAGCACAACCCCAAACCCCCGCGCAACGAGCGCGGCGTGCCCACCACCCCGTCCGGCACGCTCATGCTCAAGGGCGACCTCAAGAAGATGAACGCCCGCTACCTGCGCGGCATGTCCATCGTGGGCTACGGCTGCTCCCTGGCCGTGGGCGTGGGCATCCCCATTCCCATCCTCAATGAGGAGATCGCCTGGTTCACGGGCGTCTCCAACGCGGACATCCAGATGCCCGTGAAGGACTACGGCTACGACTACCCCAATGGGGTGGGCCGGACCCTGGCCGAGGTCACCTACGAGGAGCTCATGAGCGGGTCCATCGAGATAGACGGCAAGGCCACCACCACCGTACCGCTCACCAGCTACTCCCGCAGCCTGGAGATCGCCAACGAGCTCAAGCGCTGGATAGACGAAGGCTCCTTCCTGCTCACCGAGCCCGTGGCCGAGATCGACTGCTTCTAGGCTTCGGACAGACGGAAAACGCGGAAACGCGGGGGTGCATGCCACCTCCGCGTTTCTTTTTGCCGTGGGGTGGGCGTTTGCATGCCTCCGGCGGCCAAAGGGCCGGGCCCTTTGGAGTCCAGGGCCCCCGAATTCACATTGCCCGCGCGGCTAACGCCCGAGCAGCACCTTGCCCACCTTGCCGAGGGCAGTTTCGAGCACGTCTTCCTTCACCGCGTAGGAGAAGCGGATGCAGCGGTCGTCGCCGAAGGCCTCGCCGGGCACCAGGGCCACGCCCGCCTTTTCCAATATCTTGGTGCACATGGCCGTGGAGCCCGGGGCGTCGTCCGTATAGAACTGGCTGAGCACCGGGAACACGTAGAACGCGCCGTCGGGCCTCGGGCAGTTCACGCCCCAGCTCTTGAAGATGGAGAGCGCCAGGTCGCGCCGGGTCTGGAAGGCGGAGTTCATCTGCTCCACCAGGTCCCAGGAGCCGTTGAAGGCCGCGATGGCCGCCTGTTGGGCGATGGAGTTGACGTTGGAGGTGGACTGACCCTGGATCTTGGTCAGGGCCTTCACCAGGTCCGGGTGGGCCAGGGTGTAGCCCATGCGGAAGCCCGTCATGCAGAAGCTCTTGGAGAGCGCGTTGACCACGGCCACGTTCTCCTGGTGCTTTTCCCAGAACTTGGAGAGTGTGGACGGGGCGGCGGGCTCGTACACCAGGCGGTCGTACACCTCGTCGGAGACGATGAAGATGCCGCGCGAGAGCGCCCACTCGGCCAGCTCCAGCAGCCGGGCCTGGGGGTAGTGGCAGCCCGTGGGGTTGGACGGCGTGTTCAGGATGAGCATGCGCGTCTTGTCCGTGGAATGTTTTTCCAGGTCGTCCACCGAGGCGAGGAAGTTGTTTTCCGGCTGGGTGGGCACGGCCACGGGCACGCCCTGGGCCAGTTCCACCATGGGCGGGTAGCTCACCCAGTACGGCGCGGGGATGAGCACCTCGTCGCCGGGGTCGAGCAGGGCCATGAAGAGGTTGTAGAGCGCCTGTTTGCCGCCCATGGACGCGATGGTGTTCTCCATGGCCGCGTCCACGTTGTAGAACCGTTTGAAATATCCGGCGATGGCCTCGCGCAGGGCCGGGACGCCAGGCACCGGGGTGTAGCGGGTGTGGCCCTGGTCCAGGGCCTTTTTGGCGGCGTCGCGGATGTGCAGGGGGGTGGCGAAATCGGGCTCGCCGACGGCCAGGCTGGTCACTTCGCGGCCCTGGGCCTTGAGTTCGAGGGCCTTGGCGTTGATGGCCAGGGTGGCGGATGGCTTCAGCCGGGACAGGCGTTGTGAGATCTTCACGTCAGGGCTCCTTTGCCGATGGTCGGTCGTCTCGTTTTCGGCTCCCTTGTAGTGGAATTCCCCTTGGGAGTAAACGATGAATGCGGAAAACCGGGTTTTTTGACAATTTTGAAAACCAAAAATGTGGCGGAATGCGCTTGACCTGTCCATGGCTTCACCCCGCATGTTCGCTTTGTGGCGGCCGCGCCCTCCCCTGGCTTTCACGGAGGTCGGACAATCGGCCGAATATGCCGTAGGTGTGGAGCGTATGCAGCATTGGAATAGACAGGAGCACAGGCCCGCAGCAGCCAAGCCGGGCAGAGGGGGCAGCGCATGAGCGCGCGCAAGGAGTCGGCCCGGCCCGGGTCGTGGACGGTGGGCCGGCTGGCCCGGCGGTTCGAGCTTTCCCGTTCCACGCTGCTCTACTACGACTCCATCGGCCTGCTGCGGCCTTCGGACCACGCGCCCGGTGAATATCGGCGCTACTCCGAAGAGGACGAGGCCCGCCTGGAGCGGATCATGACCTTCCGCCGGGCCGGGCTTCCGCTCCGGGAGATAGCCCGGGCGCTGGACGCGCCCGACACCGCCGTGAACCGGGCCCTGGAAAACCGCCTGCACGCGCTCGTGGGGGAGCTGCGCGTGCTGGAGGAGCAACGGGAAGTGGTGCTTCGGCTGCTGGGCTGGGCCGGGCTTCCCGGCGATGCCCCCCTGGACAGGCGGGCCTGGACCGGGATGCTGCGCGCCTCGGGCCTCACGGACGAGGAAGTGGCCCGCTGGCACGCGGCGTTCGAGGCGCGCTCCCCGGAGGAACATCAACGCTTCCTCGGCTTGCTCCGCATGCCCGAGGAGGACATCCGGGCCATCCGCCGCTGGAGCCGCGCTCCGCAGGAGGCCATGAGGATACGCGACATGAGCGAGCGACAATTGGAGCTGCTGTTTGAGTTGTTCGCCGATACCCCGCGCCAGGGCCCCGGCTCGCCGGAGAGCACGGCGCGGGCCCTGGCCCTGCTTCCTCCGCTGCCGGAGAACCCGCGCATTCTGGAAATAGGCTGCGGCACGGGCGGCACCACCCTTGACCTGGCCGCCCTGCCCGGTGCCCGGGTCACGGCCACGGACGTGCACCAGCCTTTCCTGGATACGCTCTCGGCCAAGTTGATCAAGGCGGGTGCGGGCAATGTGGAGGTCCGCCGTGCGGACATGGCCGCCCTGCCCTTCGGGCCCGGAACCTTTGATCTCGTCTGGGCCGAGTCGTGCGTGTTCATCATGGGCTATGAGAACGCGCTGCGCTCCTGGGCGGGGCTGCTCTCCGGAGCCGGGCTCGTGGTGCTCTCCGACCTCTCCTGGCTGGTGCCTGCGGCCGAGGCCGCGCCCGAGGCGCGCGACTTCTGGGCCGAGGGGTATCCCGGCATGCTGCTGGTGGAGGAGCATGCGGAAGCGGCCCTGCGCGCCGGGTATGAGCTGCTCGGCAGCTTTGTGCAGCCGCTTTCGGATTGGGAGGCGATCCATGCGCCTTTGCGTGAGCGGGGGCTCGGCAGGCTCGCCTCGGAGCATCCGGGCGACCCCCAGGCCAGCGCCCTGGTGGCGGCCACGGTGCAGGAGATGGACCTGCTCCAACGCCGCGCGGACCAGTACGGCCATGTATTCTACGCGCTGCGTCGCAAGTGAGAGCCGACGTGGGAGCCGGGCGTCAGTCGGTCTGGATGTTGTACTGCTTGAGCTTGCGGTACAGGGAGCTGCGCTCCAGGCCCACGGCCTTGGCCAGCTGGCTCACATTGCCGTCGAATTCCTTGAGCTTGGCGGTCAGGAACTGGGCCTCGAAGTCCGCGCGGGCCTGCTTGATGTCCATGGGCCCGTCCGGGATGGGCGTTCCGGGAAGCAGGAGTCCGTCCTCGGTGTCGTCCGCATCGGCGGCGCTTGCCTCGCCGTTGCCGGGAGCGGGCGCTGCCTGCGCCCCCGGAGCGGCCATGCTGCACGCGGTGGCGAACTCGTGCGGCAGGTGGTGCGCCTGCACCACGGACCCGCCGAAGAGGATCTGCATGCGCTCCACGAAGTTCTTGAGCTCACGCACGTTGCCGGGCCAGGGGTAGCAGCGCAGGGCGGCCAGGGCGTCCGCCGCGAAGGTCAGCGGCTTGAACCCGTGCTGGCGGCAGAGGCGGTCCACGAAGTCGTCGATGAGCAGGGGGATGTCGTCCGCACGGGTGCGCAGGGGCGGCACCTCCAGGGGGAAGACCCGCAGCCGATAGTAGAGGTCCTCGCGGAATCGCCCGGCCTCGATCTCGGCCAGGAGGTCCTTGTTGGTGGCGGCGATGACGCGCACGTCCACCTGGATGGTCTTGGACCCGCCCACGTGCTCGAAGCGCTGCTCCTGGAGGATGCGCAGGATCTTGGCCTGGGTCTTCAGGCTCATGTCCGCTATCTCGTCCAGGAAGAGCGTGCCCTTGTGGGCCAGCTCGAACTTGCCTTCCTTGGCCGTCTCCGCCCCGGTGAAGGCCCCCTTCTCGTGGCCGAAGAGCTCGGCCTCGATGAGCTCCTCGGGGATGGCCGCACAGTTCACGGCCACCAGCGGCTTGTGCGCCCGGCGGCTGCCCATGTGCAGCGAGCGGGCCACGATCTCCTTGCCCGTGCCGTTCTCCCCGGTGATGAGCACCCAGGCGTCCGTGGGGGCCACGCGCTCGATGGCCCCGCGTAGCGCGGCGATGGGCGGGGTTTCCCCGGTGAGGCGGGCGGGGTGTTCCTCGATGATGCGGCTTTTGAGCGCGCGGTTTTCCTGGGCCAGGCGGGAGAGCTCCAGGGCGTTTCGCGTGGAGGTGACGACCTTCTCCAGGGAGAGCGGCTTTTCGATGAAGTCGAACGCGCCTTTCTTGAGGGCGGCCACGGCGGTTTCGATGTTGCCGTGGCCGGAGATCATGATCACGGGCAGGTCGGGCGCGAGCTCGCGCGTGCGGCCCAGCACCTCCAGCCCGTCCATGCCGGGCAGCCAGATGTCGAGGAAGAGCAGCTCGGGCGGGCTCTCGGCCAGCCGCTCCAGGCCCAGCTCCCCGGTTTCGGCCTGGGCCACCTCGTGGCCCTCGTCCTCCAGGACGCCCTTGAGCGAAAGGCGGATGCCCTCTTCGTCGTCGATGATCAGGATGCTGGCCATGGCGCTCTCCGTGTGCTGAATGGGGGGCCGAGGGTCAGGCCGCGGCGTTGTTCTTGGCCTTGGGGCCGCCGTCCGGGCCGGGCCGGGCCTCCGGGCGCAGGGCGTCCAGCGCGTTCTTCAGGGCCGGGCCGAGGTCGGGATGGGCGAAGCGGTAGCCCGCCTCCAGCAGGCCCGTCGGCACGGCGAACTGGCCCGAGAGCAGGACCTCCTCGGCCATCTGCCCCAGGGCCAGCTTGAGGGCGAACCCCGGCGCGGGCAGCACGGCCGGGCGGCGCAGGGCGCGGCCCAGCTCCCTGGCGAACTCCCGGTTGGGAACCGGGTTCGGTGCCGTGAGGTTGAAGATTCCGGGGAGCCGCTTCTGCATCAGGAAGAGCAGCGCGCCCACGGCGTCGTCCAGGTGGATCCAGCTCACGCCCTGGTCGCCCTTGCCGAGCCGCCCGCCCAGGCCGAGGCGGAAGGCGGGCAGCATCTTTGCCAGCGCGCCGCCCGGGCCGAGCACCATGCCCGTGCGCACCACCGCGCGCGGCACGCCCAGGCCCTCGACCTCCGCGCTGGAGGCCTCCCAGTCCCTGGTCACTGCGGAGAGGAAGCTCCCCGAGCCGCGTGGTGCGGCTTCGTCCAACCGCTCCGCTCCCCGGGCGCCGTAGTAGCCCACGGCCGAGCCCTGGATGAGCAGGGCGGGTTTTTCCTCCGCGTGGCGCACGGCGTCCAGCACGGCGAGGCCCGCGTTCACGCGGCTCTCCAGGATGCGTTTGCGTTTGCGCGCGGTCCAGCGGCCCTCGGCGATGGACTCTCCCGCGAGGTTCACGATGCGTGTATCCGCCGAGACCATGTGGCCCCAGCCCTTGGCCGTGCATCCGTCCCACTCCAGGCCGATGACGTGGCGCTTGAAAATCTCCGCCACCTTGGACGGTCTGCGCGAGAGGATGACCACGTCCAGCCCGGTATCCATGATGCGGCGCACCAGATGCCTCCCGATGAAGCCCGTGCCGCCGATGACGATCACTCGCATGCTTTCGCTGCCTCCAAACGCCAATGATACGCCATGTACCCGTCGTTGTCGATGAACCGGGCGCGGCCCCCCTCCGGAGGCTCCGGCCGGCTTTATCGGGCGGGGTTTTCTCCTCCGCGTTCCTGCGCATGCCCCTCTCCGGAATGCGGTGGGAAAACCGTTCCCGGCGGATCGCTCCTTTCCGCAGCCCTGGGGGGGAACTGGGGGAGAGAAAAAATACCTCCGCAAGTCTCTAGAGTTTTTCTCGATTTGGTCGGCCGCTGTTGCCAGGGCCGAAAAACACCCTCCCCCACCCTGGTCTTTTACGGTCATCCGGGTTACATCCCGTATGGCCCCGATGCCTCCTGTTGCCGGGCTATCCATTTTTATTCATTACAAATTCCAAAGAGATAAGGGTTTTCATGTCCGCTCCAAAACTCCCCGCCAACCTCCCGGAACCGAAGCTCAACGACAACGCCAAGACCGTGCTCACCCGACGCTATCTGCGCAAGGATGAGCAGGGCGTGCCCTTCGAGGCCCCGCGCGAGATGTTCTGGCGCGTGGCCGCCAACATCGCCGCCGAGGAGGCCAAGTACGAGAAGTCGCCCTTCACCCCGGCCAAGCTCGCCCGGCAGTTCTACGACCTCATGACCTCCTGGACCTTTTTGCCCAACTCGCCCACGCTCATGAACGCGGGAACGGACATGGGCCAGCTGGCCGCCTGCTTCGTGCTGCCTGTGGGCGACTCCATGGAGGAGATCTTCGACGCCGTGAAGAACGCGGCCATGATCCACAAGTCCGGCGGGGGCACGGGCTTCTCCTTCTCGCGCCTCAGGCCGCAGGACAGCCGCGTGGGCTCCACCGGCGGCATCGCCTCCGGGCCCATCTCGTTTCTCAAGATATTCAATACCGCCACCGAGCAGGTGAAGCAGGGCGGCACCCGCCGCGGGGCCAACATGGCCATCCTGCGCGTGGACCATCCGGACATCATGCGCTTCATCAAGGCCAAGGAGCGCGAGGGCGAGCTGAACAACTTCAACCTTTCCGTGGGCCTCACCGAGCGGTTCATGCGCGCCGTGGAAAAGGACGAGGAGTACGACCTCGTGGCCCCGCACAACGGCAAGGTCATTGAGCGCCTGCCCGCCCGCAAGGTGTATTCCATCCTCGTGCAGAAGGCGTGGGAGTCCGGCGATCCGGGCATCGTCTTCCTCGACCGCATCAACCGCGACAACCCCACCCCGCACCTGGGCGAGATCGAATCCACCAACCCCTGCGGCGAGCAGCCCCTGCTGCCCTATGAGGCCTGCAACCTCGGGTCCATCAACCTCGGCCGCTTCTGCCTCGGCAAGGTGCAGGACAAGGCCCGCGTCTGCGACGGCGTGGACTGGGAGGGCCTCAAAGGTGCCATCCACCTCTCCGTGCGCTTCCTTGATAACGTCATCGACGCCTCGCGCTACCCCCTGCCCGAGATCGAGGAGATGGTCCGCACCAATCGCAAGATCGGCCTGGGGGTCATGGGTTGGGCCGACCTGCTCTACCAGCTCGGCGTGGGCTACGACTCCCAGGAGGCCGTGATCCTCGGCCAGAAGCTCATGGAGTTCGTCCAGGCCGAGGCCAGAAGCGCCTCCAAGACCCTGGCGGCCGAGCGCGGCGCGTTCCCGGCGTATGCCGAGTCCGTCTACGGCCAGCGCAACCTCGGCCCCTACCGCAACGCCACCACCACCACCATCGCGCCCACGGGCACCCTCTCCATCATCGCGGGCTGCTCCTCGGGCGTGGAGCCCCTGTTCGCCCTCTCCTTCGTGCGAAACGTCATGGACAACGACAAGCTGGTGGAGACCAACCCCTTCTTCGAGCAGGCGCTCAAGGACGAGGGCGCGCACTCCGCCAAGCTCATGGAGGAGGTGGCCAAGGTCGGCTCCGTGCAGAAGATGGACGTGGTCTCCGATGACCTCAAGCGCGTCTTCGTCACGGCCATGGACATCGCGCCCCTCTGGCACCTGAAGATGCAGGCCGCCTTCCAGAAGGGCACGGACAACGCCGTCTCCAAGACCGTGAACCTGCCAAACGAGGCCACCATCGAGGACATCTGGGAAATCTACTGGAAGGCCTACGAGACCGGCTGCAAGGGCGTCACCGTATATCGCGACGGCTGCAAGCAGAGCCAGGTGCTCTGCACCGGAGACGGCGACAAGAAAAAAGACGCCAAGGGCAAGGACGGCTCCGTGGTGCGCGATCGGCCCGACGTGGTCTACGGCTTCACCCAGAAGGTCGGCACCGGCCTGGGCGAGCTCTACCTGACCATCAACGAGGTGGACGGACGACCCTTCGAGGTCTTCGCCACCATCGGCAAGTCCGGGGCGAGCATCATGGCCAAGGCCGAGGCCATCGGCAGGCTCGTCTCCCTGGCGCTGCGCTCGGGGGTCGAGGTCCGCGAGATCGTGGCCCAGCTCAAGGGCATCGGCGGGGAGCACCCCAAGTTCCAGAAGAAGTTCCTCTGCAAGTCCATCCCCGACGCCATCGCCTGGGTCTTTGAGAGCCGCTACATGAAGGGCGAGCACGTCTCCGACGGCACGGGCAGCCTGGTGCGCCCCACCTGCCCGGACTGCGGGGAGGAACTGGTCATCGAGGAGGGGTGTCAGAAGTGCCATAAGTGCGGCTGGACCCGCTGCTGAGGCATTGCCCCGGCATCGGGGCTGGCTTCGTTGCTTCAAAAAGGGCAGACCCTCGCGTATTTTGAATACGCAGCGATCCTGCCCTTTTCTTACGCCTTGCCAGCCTCGCGCCGGAACAATTCCTCGCGGTCGTTGTGGCGGATGATTTTTTCGGAATGATCCCTTGATGCCCGCCCGGCCAGGGCCCGCCCTTGCGTCTTGCTCTCGCGGCGTGCAGCCGTTTGTGCTTCCCGCCTCGGGCGATGGTCGCAATCGCTCCTGGGCAGACCCTCGCGTATTTTGAATACGCGCCATTCGCGCACCCGGCCTGCCCTTTTCTTGCGCCTTGTCTTTCGGTGTGGTGGGCCCGCGCCGGAACAATTCCTCTGGGGAGAGCACTCCCGCCATGGTGGTTCGGTCAGAACACACCATTGAAACTCTTTCCTGAAAACTGAGCGGAAGCCTTGACTTTATTCGCCTCGTATGGAGAGTAGAAAATACCCTATTTGGGTTTCAATTTGTTGATTTCAACTCGAAACGGGAGCGAGCCTGTGTTTGCCAGCAAAGTAGCGGACCTTTCCTCCAGAATCCGGGAACTTCGAGAGCACATCACCACCGAGGAGGCGACGAAGAACGCTTTTATTCAACCCTTTTTACAGCTTCTCGGTTATGATCCATTCGACCCACGCGTGGTTGTACCTGAATTTACGTCTGACATCGGCACAAAAAAGAAAGAAAAGGTCGATTATGCTGTCATGAAAGATGGCAACCCTATCATGCTGTTTGAATGCAAAACATGTGGTGCATGTCTCGATTCTGGAAAGGCTAATCAGCTGCATCGATATTTCCAAAATACGCCAACTGCTCGTGTTGGAGTGTTAACAGATGGAATTGTTTACGAATTCTATTCAGATTTAGACAGACCGAACATTATGGACCCAAAACCGTTCATGGTGTTCGACTTCGGAAGTGTAGACGAAAGCCTTATACCAGAGTTGGAAAAACTAGCTCAGGGCCAATTTGATGAAGATAACACCTTGAATGCTGCACAAAACCTGAAGTACATGCGGCAGATTAAGCGACTTCTCGCGGAACAGCTTGATACCCCCGGCGACGATTTCGTCCGAGTGTTTGCCTCACAAGTACACAATGGGCCTCTGCGGGCCAACATTCTTAAGGAGTTTCGATCCAGGGTTGTTCATGCCGCCAAGGATTTGATCGACGATAGAGTTGACGAACGCCTGAAAAGCGCCCTGAACAGAGCGGAATCCGACAGGAAACATAATGAGCCTCAGGCTGCGGAAACAGAAGAGCAGGAAAATGGAGATGAGATCATCAAGATAGTGACCACGGAAGATGAAACAGAGGCCTTTCTGGTGATCAAGTCGATCCTCCGTGAAGTCATAGATGTCTCCCGCGTGGCCATCCGAGACAGGCAGAGCTATTGTGGTGTTCTTTTGGATGACAACAACCGAAAACCAATCTGTCGATTCCATTTTAACACTGCTCAAAAGTATCTTGGGCTTTTTGATGCTGATAAGAACGAATCCAGGGAGCCCATTACATCGCTGGACGATATTTACCGCTTTGCGAATGTCATCAAGGACACAGTTTCCCGTTACGACCCATAATATAGCATTCGCAGAGAGTGATGCCGACCAAGATAAATGGATTTCATCGGCAGCTCTACTTACAAGAAGTAAGATGAATCACTGGAAACGTAGACCCGGTGGTGATGCATCTCGGCAAGGAACACTCTCCCGAAAATCTGCTGCCGCATGTCTGGGAGCAATGCTGTTCCGGACGGGAATAAACGGAACGCAAGAGCTCATCCAATTTATTGTTGCGTTCTAGAGATGCACCCATGTGACGATTCATGCGAAGTGCAGGAAAAGACCATTCGAGAGTTTGTCAGAATACATCAAAAAAATGAGCGGATTCAACATCGTGTTTGCCAACGAGGTGGGAAATGACGACTGACGTCAAGAACAAATATCTCATGGTTCGGACAATGTTCTGTCTTCGTGGATCAATTGTTGTGATGCTCTTGTTGTGCAGTGTGCCGTTTGCATATGCCGATTGGAAGCCCGAGGCCCTGGAGTGGGAGCGATTAGGGAAGAGCTGTTACAAGGAGACCGTATGGGGTCTTCTCAAGAAAGATCTGGAGTTGGTTGTCGAGAATGGCCGGGATCCGCTGGCTACCGTTTATGTGGCAACAATCGATCTTAACGATGATGGACTTGAGGAGTTGTTCGTCACTTCGGGTATCCAGCCCTTCAGCGGCATTGAGGGAGCGTGGATTGGTCTGTTCACGCCAGATGAGAGTGGGGAATGGAAGGAGATATATTATTTGTTGATCACCGAGTATTCGCCGCGAGTGCTGCCGACAAATACAAATGGCTTTCATGATCTGGTCGCATGGAATTCACTCGTAACCTATACTGACGGAGCGTACAGAAGGACCCCAGGAGATGTAGACCCGGTGGTGATGCTTCTCGGCAAGGAACACTCTCCCGAAAATCTGCTGCCGCATGTCTGGGAGCAATGCTGTTCCGGACGGGAATAAACGGAACGCAAGAGCCCATCCAATTTATTGTTGCGCCGAAGCCGCCGTCTCGCCCGGCACCCGCCCCCCGGGCCGCCCGGCACATCAGCCATGGCCCGCCTTGTCGGTTGCTCCCTGCCGATTTTAATGTCCGCAGGGGCCCCCTCGCCCAGGTTTCTCCCGTGCTTTTCCTTCCGTGAATGGAAAACGGCACCTGGATCGCCCAGATGCCGCCCTCAATCAGATGCCGCCCGCAATCTGGCCCGGCCGTCCGCAAACAGCCCGGCCAGCACTTTCCCTTGCTGGCTACTCGCCGCTGATCGCGCCGAAGCCACATTCCGCTTCGCACGAGCCGCAATCCATACAGTCTTCGGTGATTTCGTAATAATTTTTCCCGGTCGGGTGCACAATGGCGTCCGAAGGGCAGACACTTTGACAGGCACCACAGAACTGACATTCCTCGGGATCGATTTTATGCATCTTGAACTCCTTATAACCCGTCAATAAGACTGTGATTGCTTAATAAGAAAGCGTATTTGACATTACTGTTGAATGTCAATCAAAACATGGGCTGTATTGCTCTCTTTGCGGTGGCAGAGAGCATCACCGATCGCTAAACTGCTTGTTTCAAATGAAAATACAACTCACAAAAAAAGAAAATGGTGATGCTGCGAAAGCGGCCTCGGAGGGTGCTTTCCGCAAGGGCAAGGTGGGCCTGAGCGCCCGCTGCGGGGGGGAGGGGGTTGATCGGTAGCGACCCGGGTGCGATCCGGATGTGATGGGGGCGCGCCCAAAGTGCGACTGGGGCGCGATCGAGATGCCGCCGGGATGCCGCCAGGACGACGCCCGAGATGCCGCCGCGATGCCAACAGGAAGATGTCGCCGTGATGCTGCCGTGATGCTGCCGTGATGCTGCCAGGACAGGCGGCCGATATGCGCGGCCGGAATCCGGCCCCGTGCATATCACCGTTTTGACAATCTCCCACTGATGGTCTAACGAAGTTCGGTTCCAACACCAGCGCAACGGCCGCCGCGCGAAGCGCGCGCGGACACCGAGGACAGACCATGGGCAAGATTCAGAAAATCAAGGGCTTCGCCGACATGTTCGGGGCCGACGCCGAGAAGTTCACGCGCATGGAAAACGCCGCGCGCGAGACCTTCTCCCGCTACGGGTTCGAGGAGCTGCGGCTGCCCATCCTGGAAAAGACCGAGCTTTTCGCCAAATCCATCGGCGAGGACACGGACGTGGTGGGCAAGGAGATGTACACCTTCCCGGACCGCAAGGGCCGCTCCCTGACCATGCGCCCCGAGGCCACGGCGGGCATGTGCCGCGCGTTCATCGAAGGCAAGGTCCACCAGCCCGGCAAGGTCTCCAAGTATTTCACCTTCGGGCCCATGTTCCGCTACGAGCGCCCGCAGAAGGGCCGCATGCGCCAGTTCCACCAGCTGGACGTGGAGACCTTCGGCGCGCCCGAGCCCGAGGCCGACGCAGAGCTCATCCTCATGCTCGCCAGCTTCCTGGAGTCCCTGGGGCTGGCCAAGCTCTCCGTGGAGCTCAACTCCCTGGGCTGTCCCGAGTGCCGTCCGGCGTACCGCCAGTCGCTCATCGATTTCTACAATACCTTTGACACGGACCTGCTCTGCGAGGACTGCCGCCGCCGCAAGGACACCAATCCCCTGCGCGTGCTCGACTGCAAGGTGCCCTCCTGCAAGGAGCTGGTGCGCAATGCCCCCACGGTGACGGACTCGCTCTGCCAGGGCTGCGCCGAGCACTTCGCGGCGGTGAAGGCCATTCTCGACGCGTCAGGGGTGGCCTACGTGGTGAACCCCCGGCTGGTGCGCGGGCTGGACTACTACCAGCGCACCACCTTCGAGGTGGTTTCCGGGGACATCGGCTCCCAGTCGTCTGTGGCCGGCGGCGGGAGGTACGACGGGCTGGTGAAGAATCTGGGCGGGGGCGATGTCTGCGCCTCCGGGTTCGCCATCGGCATGGAGCGCATCGCCCTGCTGCTGCCCGACCCCGAGCCCGCGCGGCCGGACTTCTACGTGGCCGTGGTGGACGCGGCGGCAACTGGCCCGGCCCTGCTCCTGGCGCAGGAGCTGCGCGCTGCGGGCAAGAGCGGTGTGGCCGACTTCGCGGCCGGGTCCATGAAGAGCCGCATGCGCGCGGCGGACAAATCCGGGGCCAGGTTCTGCCTCATCCTTGGCGGGGCCGAGGTGGCCGAGGGCACGGTCACGGTGAAGGACATGGCCGAGGGCGGCGGGCAGAAGACCGTCAGTCGTTCGAAATTAGTTGATATGTTTGAACAAAATCGGACTTTGCCCGATGAGTTGTTCAAGTTATAATAGTTGGCGGACTGTTGAAAAACTCATTTTCCGCAGGCCGTTCAATAAGTGTGAGCTGCAAGGCAGTGAATAAATCCAGGACGCGCAGTGTATT